>CAYJFO010000115.1:0-5509 GCA_964369645.1 uncultured Oscillospiraceae bacterium
TCTGCGATGGTTGTTTTTCGGCTTCGGGTTTTGCGTTTGCTTGTGCTAGTTCCGCAAGTTCCTTTTCGATATCAATTCTCGGGAAGATTGGTTCAATTTTTTTAACGGTCGTCGATTTAGAGCTAAGGCCGAAAGCGGCCGCACTTTTAAGCGTTGTTATGTCGGATTCTGCGCCTATTGCTTCGAAAATTTTCGGAGAAGTAGACGGCATAAACGGACAAAGCATAATTCCGACTATCCTTAATGTTTCGATAAGGTTGTATAAAACTGTCGAAAGGCGGGCTTTTTTTGTTTCGTCTTTGCCGAGTATCCATGGGGTTGTCTCGTCGATGTATTTGTTAGCACGTGACACAACCTTCATTATCTCTACTAAAGCGCCCGGAAGTTGGAAGTTGTCTAGGTTTTCGCTAACTTTATCGTAAAGCGAACTTGCAAGAGCTATTAGTTCGTCGTCGAGCGCATCTGTTTGAGAAATGTCGGGAAGGGTTCCGTCAAAATATTTCTCGATCATCGAAACCGAACGCGAAACGAGATTTCCAAGGTCGTTTGCGAGGTCGGAGTTTATTCGTTGGATAAGGCTTTCGTTTGTAAAAATTCCGTCATGTCCGAACGGTATTTCGCGCATGAGATAGTAGCGAATTGCGTCGACGCCGTAGCGGTCGCACAATATGACGGGGTCGACAACGTTGCCCATCGATTTGCTCATCTTTCCGCCCTCAAGCAAAAGCCAACCATGTCCAAAAACTTTTTTCGGGAGTTCGATGTCAAGAGCCATTAACATAGCGGGCCAGATTATCGAATGGAAACGAATTATCTCTTTTGCCATTAGATGGACGTCGGCGGGCCAATATTTATCAAAATCGTTATATTGGTCGTTTTCAAAACCTAGCGCTGTTATATAGTTTGAAAGGGCGTCGATCCAAACATAAACAACATGTTTTTCGTCGAACGATACGGGCACACCCCAAGAAAAACTGCTTCTCGATACGCAAAGATCTTCGAGACCGCGGTTTATAAAACTTTTCATCTCGTTAAGGCGGCTTTCCGGCTCAAGGAATGTTGGGTTGTCGGCGTATAGTTTTAAAAGACGGTCGGCATAGTTTGAAAGTTTAAAGAAATAAGCCTCTTCCGAAGCGTCCGAAACATCGCGTCCGCAATCGGGGCACTTTCCGTCTTTGAGTTGGCTTTCGGTCCAAAATGACTCGCAAGGCTTACAGTATTTTCCTTTGTATTCGCCTTTGTAGATATCTCCGTTGTCAAAAAGCGTTTTGAAAATCTTTTGAACCGCCGATTTATGGTAGCCGTCTGTTGTTCTAATAAAACGGTCGTAGTCGATGTTCATTATATCCCAAAGTTTTTTTATTCCAACAACTATCTCGTCGACATATTGTTGGGGAGTTTTTCCTGCTTCGTTCGCTTTGTCAGCTATCTTTTGACCGTGTTCATCTGTTCCCGTTAAAAACATGACGTCAAAGCCCTGCATACGCTTAAAACGTGCAATACTGTCGGCGGCAACCGTTGTGTAGCTGTGGCCTATGTGTAGCTTGTCCGAAGGATAGTAGATTGGAGTTGTGATGTAAAATGTTTTTTTGCTCATTTTTTTAAAGTTCCTTTCTTTTTTAAAAATGCAGGGCATATTTTCAATTTAATGTGTTGTTTAAGAACTTGTACCAACATATTCTTTTTTATTATACATTTTTTATAGAGTAATTTCAATCTTTTAAATTATGAATAAACGCCTTTGTAATATAAGTTGTTGCAAAATAATGATTTCAATGTTAATATAAGCCTATCTAATACTTTATATTTAAAGGGGATAAACGTGTCTAATAATTCTAATCAAAATAGTATTTTAAATAAATTTTCTAAATTTTCGTTTCAAAATCCTTTGACGGGATTTTTAATTGTTGCTGTTTCTTTTGTCGTATTTTTTGTTTTGGGCTCGCTTTATCTCGATAGTTATGCAAACAGCACCGTTGTGATATTGTTTTTTTCGGCGATGTTTTCGGGGTGTGTCGCGATATTGCTTTTTGAAAAGTTAATATATTCCTCCAACACGTTGATTTTTTCCGCCGTGTTGCTTTTTTTGGCGGCAGTTTTAAGGATCTCGAACATTGGGTTTACCTCTAACGACTATATCAACTGTCTTAACCCGTGGATAGGCCAGTTTTCCGAGATGGGTACGGGCGGAATAGTTTCAAATTTCACAAACTATAACTACCCGTACCTATATCTGCTTTGGTTTTTGGGAAAATTTCCGTCAGGAAATCTCTATGTTTTGAAGTTTGTCTCGATAGTGTTTGACGTTGTCACGGCATACGGAGTTTTAAAACTTGTTTCGATTTATACACAACACAGAATTACAAAACTTTTTTCGTTTCTAGCAGTACTTTTGTTGCCGACAGTTATTTTAAACGGAGCGTGGTGGGCACAATGTGACAGCATATTCACCGGCTTTGGGGTGTTCGCGCTTTATTTTGCTCTTAAAGACAAACCGTGGATAGCGGCGGCTTGTGCCGGTTTTTCGCTCGCGTTCAAGCTTCAAGCGATATTTATTCTACCAATTGTAGTTGTTCTTTTGATTATACAAAAAGTAAAGATAAAACATTGTGCCGCTTTTTTTGGCGCATATCTTGCGCTTATGCTTCCGGCTCTTTTGGTTGGGGCTCCCGTTTCAAGCCTTGTCACGACGTATGTCGGAACGGCTTCGACGTTTTCTGCGCTTAACCTTAACTCTGCATCTATATTTTCGCTTATTCCCCACGACGTTATAACGGGGAGTTCTCTCGAAATTGAGATAGGAATGTCGGAAATGATGATAGCTTTGTTGAAATACGGTGGAATTGCGGCGGCGGCGTTGCTTGTTGCGGCGGTTTGTTTTGTAGCGTTTAAGCACAAACAAAAGGTAAAGGACTTTGAAGTTTTGCTTATGATGTTTATAATATCGGCGGGAATTCCGTTTTTGCTTCCGCATATGCACGACAGATATTTTTTCGTTGCTGAGGTTTTCGCGGTTGTGGTTGCGGCAGCGGCGTTTAAACACGATAAACTGCTATTAATCGTTCCGCTTTTGATGCAGTTCGCGGCATATTCACCGTATAACACATTCTTGGTTCTCGGCCTTCCGATAGTTCGCCTCGAACTTTCGATGCTTTCGGTTTTTGTTTCGCTTGTAATTGTTTGTTTGGCTCTTTATAAGCAACTTAAAGGGAGGGGCGCAAAGGTTTGAGTGTAAAACTTAAAATTAAACAAAATTTAAATATTTTTCCTTTAAACATAAAAAACGGTGTGATAATTACAGCCGTTTTTAGTGGCGTGTTTTTATTTATTGCGCAAAACTACCTTAACTATCTAGAAAGCTTTGCGATTTCCGTTTTATATTCGGTTTTATTTTTTTTAACAGTATTCGGTGTTGTTTTTGCAAAGCTTGTGCCAACAAAACAAACACTTTTTTTTGTTTTAATAGTTTCGTTCTTTGTTCTGTTTATTAGGTTAATGGGGGCAGATATTATTTCGCCCGATTTTGTAAATGCATTTTATAAATGGGTTGAGAATTTTAGAGAAACAGGGGTAGATGGTTTCACAAATCTTGCAACGGTTAACAACTACAGCTTCCCCTATCTCTATCTTTGTTATTTCATGTCGCTTGTTCCAATTGAAACGATAGCACTTGTAAAATTTGTTTCGATCTTGTTTGATATTGGTTGCGCTTTTTACGCGGCAAAGATAACGTCGGTTTTTACAACCGATAACAAAAAACAACTCGCGGTTTATTTTGGGGTTTTGCTTTTGCCTACCGTTGTTTTAAATTCGGCTTGGTGGGCACAATGTGACAGTATATACACTATGTTTTGCCTTGCGGCATTATACTTTGCGATGAAAGACAAAATGTACCTTGTCGCGATTTTTGGGGCGGTTGCGTTTTCGTTTAAACTTCAAGCGGCGTTTGTTCTTCCGTTTATGGCAATTCTTCTTTTTGTGGGAAAGTTTAAAATTAAACATTGCTTGATGTTTGCCGCCACCTATGTCGGCGTGTCCGTTCCGGCTTTTTTGGTTGGTGCGCCGTTTTCTTCTTTATTCACCGTCTATCTTAACCAAGCGTCTGAAATAGCGTCGCTTAACCGCAACTCGGCAAGCATATTTGCGTTTGTTCCTTACGGAGCGGCAAAGGGGCTTAACCCAAACGACAGCGAGCTTTTTGTGTGGGAATATGCACAATTTGCCGAAACGTTAGGCTTTGTTATAACATTTTTGTTTGTCATAGCTTTAATTGTGATAGGGGTTCGCAAACGAAAACAACTTTCAAACAAAACTCTTTTGATACTGACTTTTTTGTTTAGCACAGGTATACCATTTTTGCTTCCGTATATGCATGACAGATATTTTTTCCCAGGCGAAATTTTGGCGGTCATCCTTGCGGTTTGCTTTTCAAGGTTTGCCGCTACACCGTTGCTTTTGCAGTTTGCGGCGTTCACGCCATACAACATATATTTGATACTCGGAATGCCGCTTGTTCCGCTAGAGCTTTGCGCGATTGCGGTTGCGATATCGTTGATTTTGGCGGGCGCAGAACTTTTTTTGGCAAAAAATTTTAAATGAGAACTTAAATAAAAAAACAGTGGCTTGCTATGATTGACATAGCAAGCCACTGTTTTTAAACTTTTATTTATTCCATTCGCCCGTTGCGTCATTCGTGCCCAAAGGTAACGCTTGGTTGTTTTGCGTTGGAGCTTGCCATTGTTGTTGGGGCGAAACTCCTGTGTTAAACTGTTGGTTGTTTGGCGCAAAAGACGGCATAACCGGTGTTGACTGCGCCGGTTGGGTCGTTGTCGGTTGCAAAGGTGCGGCGTTTTGTTGCCCGGCATACATAGGAACATATGGCGGAACAACTCGGGCAGAGGTCGCTGTCGGTACTGTTGTCGGTTGGGTTGTCGACCCTGTGCCTGGAAAAGCCTGTTCAAACGACGGGATCTGTGGCGCTTTAACTGCTTGTGCTTCAAGTTCAGTTTCGCCGTTATCGTTGCCATCGCTGTTGTTTGGATTTTGCGGGAACGTTGGAACGTAAGGCGGAACGTGTGTTGGTTGTTGTGGTTGCCCGGTTGGCTGTTCCGTGTTTTGCGGGAATTGTGGAACCGCGAACGGCATAGAAGGTTGTTGTGGCATTGACGGCTGTTGTGGTGCAAAAGCCGCTATCGCCGGTTGTTGGGGCTGCTCAGAGGGTTGGTCGCCGTTAAATTGAGGAGCGTTAAAGACGGGCGGCGACGCTACGACGGGGTTTTGTTGCGCGGGCGGTTGTTGGCCAAACTGTGGCGCGCCGATTGCCGTCAAACCGTTTTGATTACTTTGCTCTGGCTGTTGTGGTGTAAACTGTGTTGAAAAAACCGAGGTGAACACGGGAACTTCGGGAATCTTTCCGTATTGTTGAGAAATTTGTGATTGTTGTTCTACGACAGGTTGTTCCTGTGGTTGCTCAAGTTGGCTTGAACCTGAATTTTGAGTTTCTTCCGAC
>CAYJFO010000116.1:0-5256 GCA_964369645.1 uncultured Oscillospiraceae bacterium
AATAATCTCATACGGCGCAAGATTTAACCGCTCGTCCTCGACATTTTCAGAATATTCCGCATATCCCGGAAAGTTTAGCCCGGCACAGTATACCCCGTGTTCATTAACTGCCTCCGCAAAAAGCGGATACCCGTCAACAACCGCCGCCATACCTATGATAGCGGGGTGTGTCGTGGCGGTTTTTGCCGCTTTAAAACTTAACGGCATGTTTCGGGGAACAACAACGACTTGTTCCCCGAAAGAATATTCAAGATCCATATTTCGGCCAAAATAAAAGTTTTCCGATTTAAACGTTATAGAACAACACATAAAAAATCTCCTTTATATCGAGCGCCAGCGTATAAAACCTTTGTATAATATTTTCTCAAAAAAACAAGCTTTTATTCGTCGTTTAAAACCCTTGCTTCAACTTCAATAGCGTCGCTGTCTGATTTTTTCTTTTTGGGGTTTTCGGTTTTCGACTGTTTATGCGCGTTGTATGCTCTTACGGCGTTGACAACCGCAAGCGTTATTACCGCGACGTCGTCCATCTGTCCTAGTCCCAAAAAGCCGTCGGGAATTATGTCAATAGGGCTTATAAGATAAACAAGCGCAACTATCGACACGATAACCGACTGTATAACTATGATTTTTTTGTTGTTTATTTTGTTCATTTTAAACCCCTTTGCGTTTAGAAGTTTGTTTTGTTGAAATGTCGGGCAGCGAGGACGCTCCATTTGTCAGACTAATGAACAAACCACCAAAAACGCAATTTCTATAAAACTATCTGTTCAAAATTCGTCGTTCCTACAAACCAAAATTACAAATTACGCATTAATTAAAAAATCTTCCAATAAGCTACGCTGTACGGCGCAAGCGAAGAACCTCCGCCAAAATCGTGTTCCGTGTCTGTTATAAGCTCTTTTGCGCGTCCCGCTTCGGCGTTGAAATGTGCTGTGTATTCGTTGTTGTCTATGTTAATCGCGACTAAAATTCTGTCGCCCTCAAACGCGCGTTCAAAGATAATCTGTTTGTTTGTCAAAACTACCGTTTTAAAGCTCCCGTATCGCAACGCCTTTTGCTCGCGGTGGATAGCCGCTAGCTTTGCAATAAGCTTTGTTAGCGAGGTGTTCTCGGGAACATCTACCGCCGGCCTTAGCGCCTCGTCTCCGCTCGACTTTTTGCCCAAAATCCCCCATTCGCTACCATAGTATACACAAGGTATTCCCGGCATAGAAAACAACAAGCCGTATATAAGCTCAAGATGTTGACTGTTGCCAAGTATCGAGGCTATGCGTTCGACGTCGTGGTTGTCGACAAAGTTCAAAAGATGTTTGCCTTTGTAAAGCGCGTGGTTCTCGGGGCCCGATTGCCTTAAAATGCTGTGGGCAATCTCGAACATGTTAAGCGAGTTAAACGACGAATGGAGACCTTTGTAACATTCATAGTTTGTGCAACTATGTAACATCTCGTCGTTAACAAGTCTGTTGTAGTCGCCATGTAACATCTCTCCGACCAAAAAGAAATCTTTTTTCATGTTGTCACATTCATAGCGCAAACGTCTTAAAAAGTTTTCGTTTAAACAATATGCAACGTCAAGGCGAAGACCGTCTATATCAAATTCCTTTACCCAAAGTTTTACGCTGTCTATAAGATAATCGACAACTGCCGGATTGTTCAAGTTAAGTTTGACAAGGTCGTAGTGTCCTTCCCAACCCTCGTACCAAAAACCGTCGTCATAGTTGCTGTTACCGTCGAAGTTTATGTTAAACCAATCTTTGTATTCGCTGTCCCATCTTTTTTGCTTGACGTCTAAAAATGCAAAAAATCCGCGACCGACATGGTTAAAAACCCCGTCCAAAATAATCTTTATGTCGTTGTCGTGGAACTCGTCGCAAACCGCTTTGAAATCGGCGTTTGTTCCGAGACGTTTGTCTAAAACTCTGTAATCTCTTGTGTCGTATCCATGTTTATCGCTTTCAAACACAGGGCAAAAATAAACCGCGTTTGCCGAAAGTTGTTTGATGTGTGGAATAAATTCAGAAACCTTGCTAATCCTGCAACTTAGTTGCCCGTCGTTGTATATCGGCGCTCCACAAAATCCGAGCGGATATATCTGATAGAATACTGCATCGTTAAACCACATAATTAATAAATACCTTTCTATATGAGAGATAAGTTCCAAAGCAAAGCGGAGTTGCCCCACAAGGAAAAAATCTGTGTTTACATATTATTCTGTCAAAATAGAAAAAACCGTTCCCCAGTTATCATATGCTAAAGTCGTCGCATAGATGTCGCTTGCGCCAAAACGCTTTGCCATTACAGAAGATATCCATTTTTCGCTGTCCCCTTGAAAAGCTATGTCTTCAAGACCATAAAGCGCGCTGTATTTTGTAAGCGGTTTAATTGCGTACGTCGCGATAGTCTCGACATCACCTTGACTCGTAGCGGCTTCAAGCTGTTGTTCGCGATTTGTATACACAATATCTGTCGCTACTATGTCAAACGTACCAAACAAAACGCTTATTAAAACAAAAGCAAAAACAACACAGCAGATAACTGCTTTTTGAATCCGGTTAACGTTTATCTCTATTCGTCCGCAAAGCATGACGACGGCGGATATGACAAACATCGTCGCGCCAAACATCGCCCTTTCGGGGTATGCGTTGGTCAAAATCATCGCGTAGTTTGCCAAAACCGCCCCAAACAAAAGGAGCGACGGAAAAACTATATCTTTAAATTCTCTTTTTTGTATCTTGTATAAAATTAAAACTACCGCAACGATTATTAAAGTCGCTATTTCAAAAAACCGATAGCTTGCGATAGCCGTTCGACTTAAAACGGTTATTAAAAAGTTTTCCGCCGTGTTTGTAGCAAGCGCAATGTTTCGCACAGAGTTTCCGGGAGCTAACAATAAAAACAAAACCCCACACAACATAGAAACCAAACCGACATAACCGAACAGCGGTATTTTTGTTTTTGTAAGGTGTTTAAGATACAACATTGTTGCTATGATGACAAGACACGCCGCCGAAGTATTTTCGTTGCTCGCGCCGGCTATAAAAGCAAACACAGCAAACGGTATCGAAAAAAAGATGTTTTTTTTGGATATAAAAACTGTGTTTTGTTTGCCTAGGACATACTCTTTATATATATATAATACAATTAAATTGAAAACAGCGCCCCAAAGATAGTTACACGACCCAACAAGCCACAGGTTACTTTGTCCAAACACGGGAGAAAAAACCCAAACCAGCGACACTATGCCGGCGTACAAAACTGTGTTGTAACGTGTACTAGTATTTTTACAAAGTTTATATATGACAATTGTAAGCGCAACAAACATAAACGAGTTAACTATGTTAAAAAACAATTTATCAAACGCGAGAAATATCTGAGCAAAAAAATGGGGAACGACGCGACCGCCCCAATTTAGATAGTGGTTGGCTTGATATTCGATAATAGACAAAAGCGAAAAACCGCCCTCGAAATTTAACATATACGAGTAGTCGTCCGCTAAATATGGTGTTTTGCTGTTGGCAAAAAGCATGAACGCGAAAACTAGCGAAACAGCAGCCCAAAACGAAATTTTCTTATATTTCATATAAAAGAAGCTCTCCAAACTTTTGCTAGATTACAAAGACAGACGTTTTTGTGTTTGATATATTATACCTCATTTGTGTTGTTTTTGCATTAAAACAACCTGTAAACTTTTATCTTCTCATTTTTTAACGAGAAGTTTTCCAAAACTTCAATCGCTTTTTTTGCATACTCAGAAGGGTTTTTGTGATTAAAAAGATAAACCTTGCTTTTTCTAATCTCGTACAATCTGTCGTTAAACGCGTCGAGGTTTTTAACAGGTTGTGCGTCTAGTTCAAACTTTTTTGACAGATATTCCATCGCCGAAACTTTTTCGCATAGGTTTTTACAATTGATTATTACGTGCCTTGAAAACGACATAGCCTGTCCCCTTTTAATATAGTTGCTCGAACGAATCGTAGTGGTCGTCGGTGTAGAAGATTAAACCGTCGTTTGAAAACACTATTCGTTTCGCGCCCCTCGAACTTTGCCCAAACGTGTCTATGTCACATTCTTTGTACACACGTCCGTCCTGTTCCGGCAAAAGCCGCTCGTAGTTGCCGAAAACATCGCCGCCTATCGCCGCGCCGTCGATATACCGCTCGACAGAACCGCCCTCCCAACCAAACATCGCCGCCTCATCTTTTGTTACAAAGTTTTCGGGTAACGTTTGATAGTTGTGTATGTAAAGCGCAACGTCGTCTTTTGAATAGAAGCTTCCGTTTATGTCGATAGCGTTTTGCTCGACTTCCGGCGCGGTCTCGGGTTCGCTTTCGGGTTCGTCTACGAGTTGTTGCTGTGTCTCGTCGTCGTTCGTTTGGGGGATTGTTTGCTCAACCGTTTGTTCGGTTTCGCTTGTTGTGTTGAGGTTAAGAAAACCGAACAACCCGTCACCTGTCAAAAACGACGCTATCACTAAAACAGCTACCACCAACAAAAAGGTGTTTTTGTTCATTTTATTCATGAAATAAATACTCCGCTTTTATAATTCGTAATTCGTAATTTTCGCTTATTTATGGATTTGTCTTTTCGACTATGCCACAAAATACGAAATGTTCAAAACTCTCGTCCTCGTCGCCCAAACCAAACCCCAAACAAAACACCCCTACTTCACAAGGTTTCTCTCGGCTTGTGAAAGCTCAAGATAGTTCGGTTTAAGCATAAAGCTTTCTACCGCTTTGCCGTTTTGATACGCCAAAAATCCAAGCTTTGCGACGGTTACGGCGTCTATATCGTTTTGGGTATCTGAAATTAAAATGTCGCCACTTTGTTTTACTTCGCTTTCAAAAAGCTTTAAAAACACATTTTTTCCGTCCCCGCAAACCGTCACAGGTTTTTGAAGTTTTAATAGATTTTCCAAAACTTCAGCGGCCGACAGTAACTTTTGTTCAAAAATTTCAAAACATTCTCCGTTTTTCATCTCGAACATCCCACAATAAAACCGTTTATTTTTTGCATCAATAAGCGATACAAATCTTCCGTCGTTGCCGCCGCTTGCTTGATGTGCGAGCGCTTCAAGGGTAGAAACCGCGACGCAAGGCGAGTTGTTTTTAAACGCAAGCCCTTTAACAAGCCCAATGCCTATGCGCAAACCGGTAAACGAACCGGGCCCCGCCGACACAGCGAAAAGCTCAACGTTGTCTGGCTTAAGCGACGTTTTCTCAAACGCCTGTTCGGTTAGTGGCAAAAGCGTTTCGG
>CAYJFO010000117.1:0-5244 GCA_964369645.1 uncultured Oscillospiraceae bacterium
CGACCGAAACAACAGAACCCGCAGAAACAGAAAAAGAAAAACTCGTTGTCGGAACATCGGCTGATTTTGCTCCGTATGAGTTTATCATAATGGAAGACGGCCAAGAAAAAATCGTAGGCTTTGACATCGACCTTGCTCAAGCAATCGCAGACGACCTTGGCATGGAACTTGAAATCAAAAACATGTCGTTCGACGCTATCGTAACAGAAGTTGTTACAGGCGATATCGACCTTGGAATTTCCGGATTCTCGCCAACCCCTGAAAGAGCTGAAGTTGTAAACTTCTCAGATCTCTATTATATGGGCGGACAATCGTTTATCATCAATGTAGAAGATGAAGGCGTATACGAAAGCTACGAAGATTTCACAGGTCTTCAAGTAGGCGCTCAAACAGGATCTATCCAAGCTGATCTTCTTGCTGAAAACGCTTCCAACGCAACACCGGTTCTTCTTCAAAAAGTGCCTGACATAATTGCTGAACTTTCGGAAGGGAAAATCGAAGGCGCTTTCATGGAAACAGCTATAGCAGAAAGCTATATCAAAAACTATCCTAACATTATGATTGCTTGGGAAGTACCTTTTGACACCGAAGGCTCTGCAATAGCAGTTAATAAAGAAAACACTGAGCTTCTTGAATCAGTTAACGCAACGATAGCGGATCTTCTTGCAAGCGGCGAGATGGATGCCTTTATCGCAAACGCTAACGACTTGGTTGACCAAGATATCACAGGCTAATTTATTAAATTAAAATCAATTCTCTGTCAAGCGCTACAAGCGTTTGACAGATGTTTTGTTAACCGGAGGGTTTTTTATGGGTTCATCGCTTATCTCAATAGAAGGATTTATGAAGACACTGGAATTTTGGCCAATGTTTATGCGCGGAACGTTATACACTGTGCTTTTGGCTTTGTTTGCTGTGTTTTTTGGCTGTATCTTGGCGACATTTTTGTCGTTTATGAGAATGTCAAACATAAAGATTTTTAAAATTATTTCAGGTATATACATCGAGTTTGTTCGCGGTACTCCGCTTTTGGTTCAACTTTATATCATCTATTACGGACTTTTCAGTGTTATAGATGTTCCGTCTATTGTAATTTTTGGATATATCGATACGGGAAGGTTTATCCCGGGCGTTGTTGCAATTGCGTTTAACAGCGGAGGATATCTTGCCGAGATTATGAGAGCAGGAATAATGGGGGTTGACTATGGGCAAACAGAGGCCTCTCGTTCTCTTGGTCTAACCAAAGGGCAAACTATGCGGTTTGTTGTAATGCCTCAAGCTATAAAAAATATACTGCCCCCCGTTGCTAATGAATTTGTTACGATTATTAAGGAATCGTCGGTAGTAAGCTTCCTTGGAATGGCGGAGCTTATGTTTACCGCAAACGCAATAAGGGGTTCGGCGTATGTCATACTTGAACCGCTTATTATAGCCTCGCTAATATATATGTGTTTAACGTTCCCCGCTTCAAAGGGAATTCAAGCGCTTGAAAGGAGAATGAGACGTGGAGACCAACGGTAGTTTTTTAGAGGTTAGAAATTTAACAAAGTTATATCTTGGAAAAATATATGCTTTAAACGATGTATCGGTAGATATAAAAAAGGGAGATGCAACGGTTGTCATAGGTCCGTCGGGTAGTGGTAAATCAACGCTTCTTCGCTCATTAAATCTTTTGGAAAAACCAACTTCGGGACAGATAATTTTCGAGGATATTGAGATAACTGATAAAAAGATAAATATAGATAAAATTCGAGAGAAAATGGGAATGGTTTTTCAAAACTTCAACCTATTCCCACACCTTACTGTTCTTGATAACATGACGCTCGCGCCGATAAAAGTTAAAGGAATGTCAAAAGAACAAGCGGAAAAAACCGCGCTTGAACTTTTAGATAGGGTAGGTCTTAAAGACCGCGCAGACGCATTTCCGGTAACCCTTTCGGGCGGACAAAAACAACGTGTTGCGATTGTGCGCGCGCTTGCAATGGAACCCGACGTCATGCTTTTTGACGAACCGACTTCAGCGCTCGACCCCGAGATGGTTGGCGAGGTTCTCGATGTTATTAAAACACTTATCCAATCGGGAATGACAACCGTTATCGTGACCCACGAGATGGGGTTTGCGCGCGAGATTGGCGACAGGATTTTGTTCATGGACGAGGGAAAGATAGAGGAAGACGGAACCCCAAGAGAGGTTTTCGACAACCCGTCAAGCGAGAGAACAAAAGCGTTTTTAAGCAAAGTACTTTAATTAATTCGTAATGCTTAATGCATAGTTGAATTTGCAGATTATACTGCAACTGTTCAAATTAAAATGGCGAGACATTGAAATATTTTCGATGTTTCGCTTTTTTGATGTTTTGTGATTGTTAGGTTAGTGAAGTTACAGTCGTTTTTTAAAAATTAATAAAAAAATATTATTTCAATAGCTTTTTTTGTCGAATAATGATACAATATTATGTATAAAGTAGACTATATATTTAGCTTATCAATAAATCGTTGGAGGAATATTATGGACTTAAAAAGAGTTAATGAGATATTAAATCAAGAGATGATTATCGCGACAGGTTGTACCGAACCGGGCGCGGTTGCGCTTGCGGCGTCGGCGGCGAAAGACTACCTCGACGGAGAAGTTGTAAAAATAGTAGTAAACGCTAGCGGTAATATAATTAAAAACGCCATGGCGGCGGGGCTTCCCGGTACGCCATATGTAGGAATAGAATATGCGGCAGCGATTGGGGCGGTTGGTGGAGAAACAAAACAGGTGCTTCGAGTTATCGCTGATGTTTCAAACGACCAATATAAAAAAGCCGAAAACCTTGTTGAAAGCGGAAATGTTTCAATAGAAGTTGCCATAGTTGTCGAAAAACTTTACATCGATATAACTGTTTTTGACGGTAATGGAAATAGCGCTCGCGCGGTTGTTTCGGGGTCGCATACAAATATAGTTTTAATCGAGAAAAACGGTGAGAAGATTTTTGAAAAGGACGCAGAACATTCGACAGGCGACGGGATTTCGCCTGTCGAAATTCAAAACGAGTTGTCGGTTGAAAAGATATACGAATTTGTATGTTCAATTGAAACACTTGAAGATGTGCCCGATATGGTTAAGAAATCGGTTGAAATTAACCGAAACATCTGTGAAATTGGGCTTGAACAGGATTTCGGTTTAATGTTTGGAAAAAACATCAAAGCAGATATCGAAAGCGGAGCGGTTGGAAACGATCTTTTAAACTATGCCATGATGGTTACGTGTGGCGGGGCAGACGCGCGAATGGCGGGAGCACCCATTGATGTTGTAACAAACTCGGGAAGCGGCAACCAAGGCATAACGTGCACAATGCCGGTTGTTGCAGTTAGCGATTTTCTTAAAAAAGACGAGATAACGATGTATCAAGGGGTTACGTTAAGTAACCTTATGGCAGTTTATATAAAATCAAAATTCGGAAAACTTTCCGCGCTTTGTGGAGCAACCGTCGCCGGAATGTCATCGGGATGTGGGGTTGTTTTTGTGTTGGGTGGTCGCCTAAAAGAGATTGAATATGTAATTCATTCGATGATAGGAAATGTTACCGGAATGCTTTGTGATGGTGCAAAACCCGACTGTTCGCTTAAAATCGGCACCTGTGTAAATGCCGCATGTCACGTGGCGCTTCTTGCGATGAAAGGGATTAGGGTTGAAGAAACCGAGGGTATAGTTGCCGGATGCGTCGAACAGACTATAGAAAACTTTGCGCTAATAGCTAACGAGGGTTCATCAAAACTTGACAATCTGATTTTACAAATTATGACGACCAAGAACAAAACAATCAAATAATTGTATAATTTGTCGAATTTTAACGTATTGTATAGTTGACGGCATTTCGGAACATTCCGAGATGCCGTTAAATTTGCTTATTTAGGGATGTAATAGAACTTAGTTGACAATGTTTAAGATTAGATAATAATGATTTAATAAGTTAATATTGTTTTTTCGGTTAATTTTTATCAGTTTCCCCTTTAAATTTTAAAAAGAATACTATATAATATAAAAGATAATGTTAAATTATACAAATGGTAAGTTTTGTGCTTCAAGTCTTAAGACCTGATTTTTGCTAATGCAAATTAGCCCAAAACGTTGCGACTCAGAATGAAAAGGAGCTTAGGACATAAAAATGGAACAACAACTCGGAAAACTTTACGACCCGAAAGCGGTTGAAGATAAGGTTTATAAAAATTGGTTAGATAAAAAATATTTTAATGCAAAGGTCGACCCTGACAAAAAACCGTATACAATAGTTATTCCGCCCCCAAACATCACGGGACAGCTTCACATGGGACACGCCCTTGACAACACGCTTCAAGATATCTTGATTAGAACCAAAAGAATGCAGGGTTATTCTGCGCTTTGGCTTCCCGGAACCGACCATGCGTCGATAGCTACCGAAGCAAAGATAGTCGAGGCTATGAAAGCCGAGGGGGTTTCAAAAGACGACCTTGGGCGCGACGGATTTCTTGAAAGAGCTTGGAAATGGAAAGAACAGTATGGCGGAAGGATTATAGAACAGCTTAAAAAGCTAGGTTCTTCTTGTGACTGGGACAGGGAACGTTTTACGCTTGACGAAGGTTGTAGCGAAGCGGTTAAACATGTTTTTATCAACCTGTACAACAAAGGGCTTATCTATCGCGGCGAAAGAATGGTTAACTGGTGTCCAAATTGTTTGACAACTATATCGGACGCCGAGGTTGATTTTGAGGAAAGCGACGGATTTTTCTGGCATATAAGATATCCGCTTTCGGATGGAACTGGATATCTTGAACTTGCGACAACTCGTCCCGAGACAATGCTTGGCGACACGGCGGTTGCGGTTAACCCAGACGATGAAAGATATAAACATCTTATAGGAAAAACGGTTAAACTTCCCCTTATCGGAAAGGATATTCCGATTATTGGTGACAGCTACGCCGAGATGGATTTTGGAACAGGCGTTGTTAAGGTTACCCCTGCGCACGATCCAAATGACTTTGAAGCCGGAATAAGAAACAACCTTGAAGTAATAAACATCTTTAACCAAGACGCAACGGTTAACGAAAACGGCGGAGAATATCAAGGGCTTGACCGATATGAAGCGAGAAAGCGTATTGTTAAACAACTCGAGGAACAAGGTTTCTTGATCAAGACCGAGCCTATCAAACACAATGTTGGAAAATGCTATCGTTGCGGAACAACGGTAGAGCCTAGGCTTTCGCTTCAATGGTTTGTCGATA
>CAYJFO010000118.1:0-5197 GCA_964369645.1 uncultured Oscillospiraceae bacterium
ATGAACTACAACGAAATTTTATCAAATGCAAGAAAACAATTCGACGGAACATGTTTTGTATGTAAGGAATGTAACGGTGTTGCATGTGTCGGAAAAACACCGGGGTGTGGGGCAAAGGGAACGGGCAAAGGGTTTATCGATACATATAAATATATACAATCTATAAAGATAGTAATGGACAACATCTTTGAACAAAAACCATACGACACGTCGTTTGAGATGTTTGGCGAAAAGTTTGCCGCTCCGTTTTTTGTTGCGCCAATGGCGGCGCTTAAAAATCATTATAACAAAGATTTTGACGAGGAAAAATATGTACAATCGATTGTCGAGGGAACCGCCGCCGCCGGCACAATGGCGTTTACGGGGGACGGGGTCGACAGTTGGTTTTACGAAATGCCGTTACAATATATTAGGAAAAATAACGGCAGGGGAATTCCTACAATAAAGCCTTGGAGCGACGAAATGTTTGAACAAAGGCTTAAAAAGACCGAACAAATGGGAGCTTTTGCGGTTGCGACAGATATCGACGCGGGCGGTCTTATCCACCTTGCAAAAAGCGGAACTCCCGTCTTTGCGCGTAGCGAACAACAGCTTTCGGAACTTTTCGCAAAGACAAAGTTGCCGTTTATCGTAAAAGGAATTATGTCGGCGAAAAACGCGGTTAAAGCGAAAAACGCTGGAGCAAAAGGTATCGTTGTTTCAAACCACGGCGGACGCGTTCTCGATTGTGCCGAAGCACCGGCAAAACTTTTGCCCGAGATACGAAAAGCGGTTGGTGACGATTTCCTTGTGATAGTCGACGGCGCGGTGCGTTCCGGCGTTGATCTTTTCAAGGTGTTGGCGCTTGGTGCAGATGCTGCCCTCATAGGCAGGCCGTATGTTACGGCATATGCCGGAGGCGAAACCGACGGCATAACGTTTTACACCGAAAAGATTAAATCGGAACTTGTCGAAACGATGGCGATGACTGGGGCGACAAGTCTTAAAGATATCTCTATCGAGATGATACGTGGATATTAAATTTTAACATTAATATAAAAGATATCAGCAAAACAAAAAGACGACATATAGTTAAACTATGTGTCGTCTTTTTTGTTTTAGGAAGTAAAAATTTTTATAAAAGGGCTATCTATTCGATACCTGTTTGATCTATATTGTGTTTTTGTAGATATTTTTTGCTTATCATCTTTCTACCTATAATTACAACGGGGATCATTACAAACGGTAGATACATATATCCTATAGCAGTATATCCAACTCTTACAATTGCCATGATTCCAAAACCGGAGATAGCAATACAAGCAAGAAGAAGAATCAAAGTAAACGCTCCGTCGCGTATAGAATGGTTTGCGTTTTGTTCTTTAGAACGATAGTATTTGCCAAAACGAGCAACGCCGGCAAACATAAAGCTCATGACAGAACTCAACACCGCCAATATAACCATCAGAACATATACAAAAGTTAGCCAATCAAAACCTAGGCTATCGAGTATGTAGTAGAACGGCAACGGCTCATTTGTGATTGCGTGATTTCCCGAATAGCTAAACAAAATCAAAGCCATAACCAAAAGAATTGATGTGTTTCCTATCCAAGTTGTAATTGCAGCTTTTTTGGAAGTTTTTCGGTCGGGCAAAGTTTCCGAAACTGCTGTGACGTTGACTACTATATTACCTTGAAGGCTTGCATATACTATAGCACTCCAAAGAGCTCCACCCAAACCTATCGAAGAGGGAAGTGTCGTTGATTGAACAGCAAACGAACCGGCCAAATCGCCTTCACCAAATGCTATGACCAAAACTACAACAAGCGTTAAAACACCGATTATGATAAAAATCATATATGATGAAGCTCGGCGAATAAGTCCCGAACCAAAAGCACACAAAAGGCTACCAACAACAACCACAAAACCGGCACCGATCCAATAGTTAAGACCGAAGAAATTTTGAAGCAATGTCCCGACCGTGCTGATACAACCACTCATACCAACCAAAACTGCGGCAAGGAACAGAATGTCAAACAAAAAAACTACCCATTTGTGGCCGTATAGTTTTGTTGACCAACTTTGATAATCATACGTTTTATGAATTCTTGAAAACTCCATTGAAAAGTAGATCGCGATAGAAAGAATAGCCATAGCAAGGATTCCGAAAAGGATTCCGAAAAGACCAAAGCGAACGAAAAAAGCGTTTATCATAGTTCCGCTTGATAATCCGGGGCCTATGTGGTTGCCAAGGCATACCGCCGCAACAGCGATATAAACCGGTATGCTAGATTTTTTTTTGTTTTGCGTCATGTTTTTTCTCCAATCGTTATTTTTTATGTTAAAAGCCAATTTGCACAAGCAAGGTCTTCGACCGCAACACCAAGCGCTTCGAAGATTGTTATATCGTCTTTGGATGTTCTTCCCGAAAGCTTGCCGGTTAAAACGTCGCCTATATCCCCAAGGTAATGTTCTTCAGTGATAGCACCTTCTTTCAATGGGAAAAGATAATCGCCAGATTCGTTTTTAACCGATAGTGTGCTGTCGCCGAATAGTTTTGCGTTTACAACACAATCTGTTGAAAGTTCTCGTTCAGCTGGTTGACACGCCCCAACTGCATTTATGTGAGCGCCTTTTTTGACAAAGTCTCCAAACAAAATCGGTTGTTTTGCAGGGGTTACGGTACAGATAATATCGGCATCCAAAACAGCGCTTTCAACAGAATCGAAAATTTCAAATTCTATGTCATATGTTTTTGAAGCTTCCGCAACAAATCGCTCACATTCGTCACGCATTATCGACCAAATATTAACTTTTTTCAGGTCTCGAACATGTGAAATGGCGGCGAGGTGGTTTTTCGCTTGAACTCCTGCGCCAAGCAAAGTCATGACAGAGCTTTCCTTGTTTGCGAGAATATCGGTTGCCATGGCGCTTACTGCCGCCGTGCGAATTGCTGTAATGGCAGTTCCGTCAACTATGCCTTTGAGCGATCCAGTTTTTGTTTCAAAAACAGTCACAACCCCTTGGTGGGAGGGAAGCCCTTTTTCATAGTTGTGGTGAAAAATTGTTATTGCTTTAGCTCCGACACAGTCGGCATATGGAAGAACTCCCGGCATCAAACCAAAGATTTCTCCCGGCGCTAAAACTTCGGCGGTTCTAAGCTTGTGGGTCACATTGCCTTGTGATATCCGGGTGAAAAGTTCTTGCATCAATGATATACATTGACGGTGGGTCAAACGCTCGACAACTTCTTCCCTAGATATATAGCGCATTTGCATCTCTCCCCTCGAAAAAATTAATTTTTGAATAGTTCAAATATAACACATAAAACATTGACTGTATATTGACTTTAAATTGTCTTTTATGGTATATTTTCAACAAAGTATTGGGGGTGTTTTTGTGTTTTTCAGGCTTGCTATCGTAGGTCATCAAAAATCTATCGAAGATATAAAGCTAATTACAAAACAAAAATTTGTGGAGATTGAGACGTTAGAGATTCCGTTTTCAAATGATAGCGAAACAAAAAAAGCATCCGACATGCTTCAAAGTGTCTTGCATATGTGTGATGGGATTATGTTTACGCGATATGAACCATATCAATTAATAAGCCGAATTATACCCAATCACCTACCTTTCGGATATGCCGAGGTAAATTCCCAACACCTGACACAAGCATTGTTATATGCATCATATAACTATAAAGTTGATATACGAAAAGCTTCGATAGACACCCTATCGTTTGATTGTGTAAAAAAGACATATAAACATCTTGACATTGAAGATGTTCAACAACATGTTGTCTTAATCCCGACCAACCGCGATATAGATGATTATATAGAAAAAATCGCAGTCAGGCACATAGAAAGCTATCAAAACGGGACAACTCAATTTTGCGTTACCAATATACGCAATGTCCACCAAAGGCTTCTCGGAATGGGAATCTTGTCGGTTCTTTTGAAACCAAGCGATGAAGCATATGTGTCAAAGATCCAACAGATATTATTAATGGGGAAACTTTTGCCTCAACCAAACAACAAAACGGTGACAATTCACGTTAAAGTTTCTTTGAAAAACAATGCATTTATAATGGGTGAAAACTTTTTGTATCGAACCGATGCCTTACACAAAATTGATGCAGAGATATCTTTGTTTGCACAACAGATACAAGGGGGATTAGTTCGCGTTGGCTTGAGCGAATATGTGATTTTTTGCTATAACAATCTGCTTGAAAACGTTACAAAGAATTTCACAGAATTTCCACTGATTAAAACGGGAGTTCATCAATATCACCATCTTAACATCGGTATTGGATACGGAGAAAATATAATCATTTCTCAAAGTAATGCATTGATTGCACTCCACAAGGTAGAAAGCGAGGGCGGAGGCAAAGCATACATTGTGTATGACAGTGGGAATGTGGCGGGCCCTATACAAGATTATCAAGAAAAACAACCTATTAATACAATATACTCTAAAAAGTTTTCGGAAATTGCCGAAGATGTTGGACTTAGCGTTAACACTGTTCACAAAATCAGTGTACTGCACGAAGAAAAAAAATTAACTACATTTACCGCAAGCCAGTTTGCCTTGGAACTCAACATAAGCAAGCGAACAGCAGATAGAATTATTGCAAAGATGATTGAAAAAAAATATATAACACAAGTAAGCCAGCATATGATAAACTTAAAGGGAAGGCCGACAAGGGTTTTGTCGTTTAATTTTTAAAAAAATCAAAAGCGAACATAAAAGTGATAAGAAAGGCAGGCAAAACAAATGAAACATTATCTGATTTTAAAGCTCAAACCCGAGGCAGATTTTGATCAATGCCTCGCATTTACTAAAAGGTCGTTTGAAAAAATTGAAAAAGAAGTTCCATGTGTAAAAAACGTTAAAATTAGCGCAAACTCATACAAGCGTCCCGGAAACTATGATTTGATGATAACTTTTTTTGTGTCGGACGGAATACAACTCGAAGAATATATAAAACATCCAGCACACCTTGAATATGCTAACGAAATGATAAAAAACATAGAAAGTAGATGCTCTTTTGACAGAGAGGAGTAAGAGTGAAAACGATTGTAATTACCGGAGCAAACAGCGGCATTGGTTACATGTGCAGTTTGCAACTTGCCAAGTTAAACCATAAAGTAATTATGGTTTGTCGAAACGAAAACAAAGCCCGCGAAGCTTGTAAAAAAATTATTGAGCAAAGCAAAA
>CAYJFO010000119.1:0-5154 GCA_964369645.1 uncultured Oscillospiraceae bacterium
AAATCACAGGTCTTGGCCTTAAAGAATCGAAAGAACTCGTTGACGGCGCTCCGAAACCGATCAAAGAAGGCGTTTCAAAAGCTGACGCAGAAACAATTCAAGCTACACTTTCTGGTGCTGGCGCTACAGTAGAGCTTAAATAAGAAAATCGACGACCGACAAAACCAACGTTTTTACGGTGGTTTAAATCGACAGTTAATTGAACTTACAAAGAAACAGCCCCCTATTTTTAGGGGGCTGTTTCTTTGTTCTTTTCTAATCAATCATCTCACCAATTTAATTTCAAAACCTTTAATATTTCTTTCAACTTGCTAAGCATTTGTGATATCGGAAGAATCATGTTTATAAACGGATTGAAATATAATGAAATAATAGCCTTAAAAATACAGGCAAATAAACAAAATATGTAAAACTAAGCATTATTTGCCAACAATAATTTAATACCGAAATACGTAAATAATTCACCAAGATCTTGTGAAATCAAGCAATAAAAACAAATAATTTTTACAAATAAAAAAACTGCGCAACATAATGTTGCACAGTTTTTTTATTTTTCAAACATAATTTCTCAAAATATATCGATTTTGTCTAATTGTTGAATTGTTTTTTCAATAAATCGACAAAAAAAACAACCAAAATTCTCCAATCGTTTTAATGCACCTTTGAAGTAGTATATTATATACAACTTTTATTTAAACAGCATTTACTTATTGAAAATACTTAACATTCATCTATAAAAATAATATTAACAAGATAGTTATAATTATTTAGAAATTATCCATATTACAATTTATTAGCATTAATAATTACATGATATATTTTCAGTGCTTAAATATCCCGGTACCCAACCCAAAAGGAGTCTCTCATGAAAAGAAAATTTTTCGCGTTGGCCATTGTTTTTGTAATGTTATTTCAGTTTTTCCCCTCGATGTCTGTTACAACATTTGCAACGGACCCTGTGCCAACATCACCACAACCCAATTCACAAGTAGCTTCAGAAGATTCACAACTTGAAGTTGTCACTGATCCTGAGCTAGCACCCATCAATCAAACCACCCAAGCAGCACCCACCAATGAAACTAGACAACCTGCCCCGGTAGCTGCAAACGCACCCATTCTTCAATCTGAAACCGGTGTAGTTAACGTTGAACCTATTGTAGGAAACGCCACAAGCTCATCTCGCAGCTTGTTCATATTGCCTTCAATAAGCGACACTGCAAGTGTTCAGACGATTACACATGTCGAAATTATACCTGTTTCCGGTTCTTCTCCTAATTTCATTGCGGATGAATCTAGCGCAATCAAAAAGGATTTTGTTTCGGGAACACCTTATGTTTTGTTTGAAAATTTACTTGAGGGTTCTTTATATCAAGTTAGAATATATTACGAAACACCGTCTCTAACTACCGAAACGAGTCTTTTTTACAGCGCCCAACCTTTAAAGCTCGGTAGTGCATTAAATTATAGTTATACAACAGCAAACGGCGAGGTTACTTTGCAAACGCTTAAACCCACCGTCACAGAGCCTTTATATAAAGCTTTGATCCCCGTAATTGATATACCTTCCGAAGCTGGTGGGGCACCTGTTGTTGCCCTTGCAGATTCGATATTCAACAACCGCGCAATCGAAGCATTTCACTTTGAGGGCAACACTATAAGGACGATTGGTGTCTCTTCCTTTAGAGAAAACCTAATCACTCAGATAAATCTGCCAACATCGCTTATCACCATTGGCGAAAGTGCTTTTCGTGATAACGAAAATCTAACCTCAATTGTAATACCCGAAGGCGTAACGGGGGTTCACAGAAATTCGTTTAGCGGTAATACATCGATGATTTCCGCAACAATTCCAACAACGGTAACAACAATAGCTTCCGGTGTCTTTTCCAACGCACCACTAACCGAACTTGTGTGGCACAACAACATAACCGGAATTAGTGATGAAGCTTTCAGCGGAAACAGCCTCACTGCTTTTACATATTCCGACACAGACTTTGTCTACCCTTCCCATGTTAAAGATGAGCACAAGATATACAGGCTTCCCAATGCGTTAAAAGGCATCGCGTCCGATGCGTTTAAAAGCTCTAAGGCGCTTAGAACAGTTGTTTATCCCAACGGTTTAACAACAGCTACCGGATTTTCTTCTTCAAACTATCCTCTAACTGTTGTAGTTGAAAATGGAATCAGTTCTGTTGATAGTGGTTTTGTCACGCAGTATACAACAGCTGTATACCTGCCTGATAACGGAAGCTTAAAAACCATAAAATCCAGTGCATTTTCATATGCAAGCGCTATTAAGTATATCGGCAAATACAGCGAACACCCATCTTTCGATATATCAACCCTCACAAATGTCAAAGCATTCATTCCATACAGTGTTACAAGCATCGAAAGCCAAGCATTCTATTCAACTTTTAGCAAGTATGATAACGCAGAAGTTCATATTGGTGATGATGCAAACGGCACTGCAATCACTTCTATTTTTTTAACAGCATTTCAAAGCTCTACTTTAGCATCTTTAAGAGTATATACAGATAGTGCTGTCGATGGAAGTTCCGAGCCAAAAGTCCCGAGTGCGCCTTGGTCTGCTGTGGTAGATTATGTCCAATGGAACGATACACTTCTGTTGCGATTTAAAACCAATTCAGACGGAACACACGAAAGTTATATATATGCAAGCAAATCAAACTCGTTATCCAAATATGTCGGCACCGCTGAAAATATTACAGTTCCAAAATCAATCACTATCGATTCAACAACATATGATTTCCAAAGTCTCGACGGAACATTGTTTAATTATAACGATGTTGTTAAAAACATAGTTATAGATAGCGGCTACACTTATATTTCAACAAACACATTCGCCAACACCCCCAACTTGCAAACTGTCACACTTGGAAAAGATATTGAAACGATACAAGCCTATGCATTTAGAGATTCAAATGTACACACTGTAACGGTGTTGCCGTCCGACGAAACAAAAACCCCTTACGATTTTTATGCTTTAAGTGATGCATTTTCCGACATGGACAATCTTTCGCTAATCGAAATTCAAAAGACAGGAGCTATCTCGATTAGTTCCAGAGTAGCTCTAGGCAGCGGAAACTATGGGCATTCTTTAGATGCACGTTTAGTAGTATACGCAAATGACCAATCTTCATTTAACCAGCGGATGCTTGAGTTAAACTCTACTATCGGCCAGGTTGAATTAAAAAATATTAACAGCAGCGATATTGGGCAACCTTGGAATTCAAAAAGAAATCTGCCACCCACCGTCTTGTTTAAAGACACGATTGAAGTTGATCTTAATGGCGATTCAATTAATGATGCATATTTTAATGTGACCATTAAAGAAATCTCAAAATATTTTGGTGATAGCGAAACTCTTGATATTCCAAGCATGATAATGGCAAATTCAACAACTTATGAAGTTGCTACCATCGGCAACCAAGCTTTTATGAACAACTCAACTCTAAGAACCGTTTCAGTTCCAAGCAGTGTGTTAAATATAGGAACTCTTGCGTTTTACAACACCGATATTGTAACTATGAAATTATCCGAAGGGTTGAAAAAAATAGGTGAATCTGCGTTCGAACAAAGTCGTTCTCTTGTTTCAACCGGTTCTGATAATAAGTTTATCATCCCCACCACTGTTAATTCATTGGGTGAAACTATACTTAAAAATACCGCTGTAACTCACCTTGTAACCCCCGTCACTCGTACAAGCAGTTTTGAAAGCATGACTAGTTTACTTGAAGTTGAATTTTCATTGCCCGCGGGTGCTTCAACCTATGAATCTACTATTTATGCTAAAGCTTTTTATAATTCCAGAAATCTAAACAAGGTTCATTGGAACAACGATATACAACTTATATATGAATTTGCTTTTGCCGAAACCGGTTTAACACAAATTATCTTGCCGGAAAAACTATCCACTATCAACAGAAATGCATTTTACAACACACCTTTCGATACACTGGTGTTACCTGACACAATCTCGACTATTGGCACAAATGCATTTGCCGTTGTGAAAAACGATAGTGAATATAACAAACGCATAGATTCGGTGTTCATTCCTCGAAGTTTAACTAAAAATGTCGGAACTATTTTCGACAACCGAAATCTATCTTTAATTCTAGTTGAAAATCCACACACTCTCCCTATCGGCAGTGCCGGACTAATGGGCATGGAAGGGGCAGACCCAGTTGTTTTATACGAAGGTCAATTCCCGGTATTTGTCAGCAGTGTTGCTGTTGTCGAAAACATGTATCAACGTAAAATCGACATATCTGCAACAATAACAGCGTATAGCAGCGATTATAAATTCGACCTTGTCACACTTCCACACTTTTTAAAAGATCTTGACGGCAATCAAATAAACGACCCATACCGTTCTATAGATGTTTTAAACAACAGCTGGAGTTCCGCCTATCTTGTTGATAAAGACGCTATACTAAGCAACGGACAACAAAACGACGGCACCGCAAACTTCATCTTTATGGGAAGATCATATACAAACAACGTTAACCATAAAGTTATAATTGATGAAATAGGCAGGCCATACATCAATTCGGCCAACAACGTTGTCCTTCCAAACGATGTGATGGGTTCTATTACCGAAGACGAGATACTTAAACTAATTGATCCTAAAGCAACAACTGTGGAGTTCACCGACCCTATAATCTACGAAACCTCATCAAACGGAGGAACTCAAACCGGTGGCGACGGAACTTTTGACCTTTCTGATCAAGATATGAACAACATTAAAAATCTACAAGGTGCAGCTGATGGCACAACCATAACTGTTACTGTAACAACAAATTCAGGAACCGATATTACGCATCAAAAAGACGTCACTATCACTGTTTTCGCTCCGGATAAATTAATAACTGTTACTTTTGATGCAAACACAGGTAAGTACAACGATACTGTCGATACAACAAAATCAGTTAACATTCCAAAAGGAACAGCTGTCGACATCCCCACCGGACAAGGTATACCGGTAAAACCCGGATATGTCTTTAAGGGTTGGACAACGGACAGCGTCGGCAACAATCCATATAATTTCTTGGACATAGTTAATCTCAACTTAACCTTATATGCAAAATGGGAAGCAGAACCTCCTGTAATAATACCGCCTACGGGTGGTGGCGG
>CAYJFO010000120.1:0-5133 GCA_964369645.1 uncultured Oscillospiraceae bacterium
GCGGAGATGCAGCCGAGATGGCAATCATCGAGCTTGTTTAATCAAAGCTTTTAAAAGTCTCTTGAAGATTTTATAAATTGAAAAGACGGTGTAGCGAAATGAAAATTTCGTTATACCGTCTTTTTGCGTAATCAGGTCGATTAAGAGTTTTTTAAAGCGATAGTGAAACATAAATTTTTTTACAGGTATATTTTTTTTAAATTCGCGAACAATAAAGGTGTCAAAACTATTAAGGAGAGAGATTATGACACTTAAAAAAAGCGAAACATTTAACAATCTAATCAAAGCATACGCAGGGGAATGCCAAGCACATGTAAGGTACCAGTTTATATCTTATGGAGCAAAGCAAGCCGAACTTTTTGAACTTCAAAAAGCAGTTGACGCTATTGTACTAAACGAATACAACCACGCAAGGATGTATTACAGCGAAATTCAAAAAGCCGACAAACAAACTCTAGACAACCTTGAGGTTTGTGCCGGTTATCCGTTTAAAGAAAAGTGGAATCTTGAAGACAACCTTAAATTTGCCGCAGAGGATGAAACGGCGGAACACGAAAAAATCTACCCGGAATATGCGAAAGTTGCCCGAAAAGAGGGTTTTGAGGAGATTGCAAAACTTTTTGATCTTGTTGCGTGCGTCGAAGAATGTCATAAAAAACAACTAACACAACTCCATGAACAACTAACAAAAGGAACGATGTACAAGCGTACAAAGGCGATTAAATGGAAATGTGCTTGCTGTGGACATGAAGGAACGGCAAAACAAGCGTGGGAAATTTGTCCGCTTTGTAAAGCTCCACAAGGAAACGTCATGCTTAATTTGGAAGACAACTAAAACAACATAGAACATCTGTCTAACCTATCTAACGAAAAAGGGCGGTCAAATAAAATGAGTATACATCTTATCAGACCTCCCTTTTTTGTTATGTAAATTAGCCGTTAACTAAGTTGAGATTGGCGTTTTCTTCTTTTTGATCTGCTATTTGCTTTGCTTTTTTATTTTGAAGTTTAGATATAACCGTCATAACAACCGTGAACAACACAAGCACCGCTATCGAAACAACAATTCCGAGGGGGTTGTCTTGTATGTTGCCGGCCGTATGCCCTAAGTAAACATATACCGCCGTACCCGGTATCATTCCAATTAAGGTTGCAACGGCATAGCTTAAATATTTTATCCCTAAAACCCCCGAAAGGTAGTTTATCGCATTAAACGGAAACAAAGGGATAAGTCTAGCATACATCATAAACACAAACCCGTTTTGCTGTGCTTTTTCGGTTGCCGTTTTAATAAACGACCCGTCTTTAAAGTATTTTGTGATAACGTCTTTGCCAAGTATCTTTGCGACGAAATATGCGAGGTGACATCCGATGTTAGAGCCGAGAACAACCAACACAAGCCCCCACCAAAAACCGAAAATAGTTCCGCCGAGTATCGTGAGTGCTGAGCCCGGAACCGCAAAAACAACCGCAACGGCGTAGGCCGCTATAAATATAAACGGGGCGTATGGGTTTGCTTTTATAGATTCAAGGAACAAAAGTAAGCTGTCTATATTAAGATAGTCTCTTAATAGAAACGCCGCGACTATAAGAGCCGCAACTATTGCTATTTTAATCTTCATTTTTTTTACTAGTCCTTTCAAACATAACTATTTTGTACATACGTATAATACCGGTTAAAAACACAAGCGCTATAAATATAAGCAAAAATATCTCAAGGTATTGAGGAAATATAAGCATAAGAGTGAACACGATAAACGTTTCGGTTCTCTCGACAATCCCAACGTCGTAGTGCATGCTTTTTTTGCCTTCGTTTTGAAAAAGCGAACCGGCAAGCATAAACGTAGAAAAGTTAAAAAGTACGCTCACAAAAAACAATAGATAGATAAGCGCGTTTTGAGGGGCATAAAAGAAAAAACCTAAAATGACCGCCGCTTCTACCATTCTATCAAATACGAGGTCGAGATATCCCCCAAGTTTAGAGGTCTTTCCGGTTAGCCTTGCTACCGTTCCATCTAAAACATCGAGAGCGCCCGAAACCCAAAGTAAAACCGCCGCAATCGGAAACTTTGAGAATGCTATAAAACCCGCCGAGACGACCCCAACAACAAATGCTAGTGTTGTTATTTGGTTTGGGTGTAGTTTTGTCAACAAACTGTATTTTGCAAAACCGTCCACACATTTTTGGATGTAACCCCGAGCTCTTGTGTCCAACATAAAAAAATCCCCCTTAAAAATGTTTTTATCTTGTTACAATTTTTTTTATTAATGACATCTGCCAAGCCTTCGCTGATTGTTTAAAATCAAGTAGAGCGAGCGAACTTATTATTTCGCTTTGGATTGGATACTGATATCTAAGCGACATGGCGGATGAAAGTTTCATCTTTTTGCTCACCATCATCGAAAGTAACGGCAAAAGATCGCCCGCTTTATCCGAAACTATCGACGCTCCAATAACAATTTTTTTACTGTTTAAAATAACTTTAACATATCCTTGTCGGTCATCGTCTGCTTTTGCGCGGTCATTTTGCGAAATAGGGAGCTTATAGGTATAGCCGTAAACCCCAAGCTGTTTCGCTTGTTGCTCAAGACATCCGACATGTGCTACTTGTGGAACTGTGTACGTTGTCCACGCCATGTTGGTATAATTTGCTTTGAACATGTTGAAAATCAAAGCGTTTTTAACCACAACGCCGGCCTCATATCCCGCCGCATGTGTAAACAAAAACTTACCTCTAACGTCTCCACATGCGTAGATGTTTTTGACGCTTGTTCTCAAGTAGTCATCAACCTCGACAAATCCACGTTTGTCCGTTTTAACGCCGACCTCTTCAAGTCCAAGCTCTTTTGTGTTTGGTGTTCTTCCAAGCGCAACTAACAAAACATCACACGGAATATCGGTTTCGTTTTCGCCCGACAAAACGCGAACAATCGTCTCGTCACCTTGTTTAACAATTTCCTTTATTTCGCATCCAAGAAAGAGTTTGACACCATCGTTTATTAAAGCTTGTTGCATAATAGGCCCAGCTTCCGGCTCATCCTTTATAAATAGGTCGTCAAGCCTATCAACAACCGAGACGTCGCTTCCAAGGTGGCAAAAACCTTGGCCAAGTTCTAGCCCAATGGGACCCGCCCCAAGAACCACAATTCTTTTAGGCAACTGTTTAAGCTCGAATATATCTTCGTTTGTGTAATACCTAACCGTGTCTAGACCTTTAATTGGCGGTACCATAGCGGTTGAACCGGTTGAGATTACGATTTTTTTTGTTTTGAAAATTTCGCCGTCAACAGATATCTCATTTTTTGATACAATTTTACCTTTTCCGAACCGTACGTCAACCCCAAGACCCTCGAAACGTTGTTTAGAATCATGTGGCTCTATTTCGGCTATCACGTTGGAAACACGTTCCATTATCTGGTTTAATAACGTGTCATACTTTGGTTTTGAAAAACCATAGCTTTCAGCGTTATTCATACTTTTCGCAAGATGTGCTGATTTTAAAAACGTTTTACTTGGAACACAACCATAGTTGAGGCAGTCGCCCCCCATCTTTCGGTTTTCAACCAACAAAACCCGAGCGCCCATAGAAGCTGCCGCGGAAGCCACCACAAGTCCACCGCTTCCGGCACCGATTATAGCTATATCATAAATTATGTTATCGCCCATTTTTCCCCTCCTAAAATTTGGTTTAATTTATTATATAGTCATATCATATATAAACTGTTAATAAATTATCACAAAATTTTAACTTTTCTTGTCAAGTATAATTTTAGAAAGAGTCTTTCTTAAAAAATAAGCTGCATCTATTATATCAAGCAAAAAAAACTATTGACATACTGTGTGTCATACACTATAATAATAAACACAGTAATATAGGAGGCGCAATAATGGATGAATTCGATACAAAAGAACTTGTAAGCTCACTCGTGCTTGAACTCAGACGTGGGGTTGTTATTCTTCTGTCGCTTGGACAACTTAAGACCCCAACACATGGATATAGCCTTGTTCGACAGTTTCAACAAAACGGAATACCGGTTGAAGCAAACACACTTTATCCACTGTTAAGACGGCTTGAGACACAGGGGCTTTTAAAAAGTGAATGGGACACATCGGGAGCAAAACCAAAAAAATTCTACACCACTACCGAAAAAGGTGTTGAGGTTTTTAAAACGGTTAAAAAACAATGGAAAGAATTTTCGCAAAATGTAGAAAATTTATTGGAGGAGAAAGATGGATAAACTTATTGAGAAATATATATTTGGTTGTATACGAGGGTTGCCAAAAAAGATGAGAGACGACGTTTCAAACGAGATACGTTCGCTTATATCCGACATGTTGGACGACCGTTGCGGCGAGGTGTTACCGACCGAAAAAGATGTTCGTGTGGTGCTTGCCGAGATTGGAACACCGCTTGAACTTCGCCAGAAATATATATCTACTAAAAACGAGAGTTTGATAAGCGGAACATATCTGTATGTGTTTAAAAAAGTTTTTTTTCTTGTTGCGGTTGTTTTTTGCTCTGTTCTTACGTTAGGGCTTGTTTTCTATTTTATTTCAGACGGTTTTTCCTTTGAGAAATTAAGTTCGACTTTCGGATCTATCGTCACAGGGCTTCTTGCGGCGTTTGGCGGAACAACGCTTGCTTTTGCGTTGCTTCAGCATTTCGGGGTAGACATCGATTATACGCGAAACGTCGACAATCTTGAACTGCCACAAAAAAATAAAAAAGACCCAAGGGTTGTTTCAAAAGTTGATTCAATTATCGAGATAGTTGTCGGAATACTTCTGCCTATTGTTCTGTTGATGTTTAACGACATAGCATTTTATCTCGAAACTTCCGAAAACCCCGGCGCGCCGTATGTCTATAGAATTATAAATCAACCGGCATTACTTGAATATTTCTATTTGTTTATAATCTCGGTAGCCTTTGGAGTAGCAAGTATTTTATATAGTCTTTATCAACGCGTATACAATAAAAAAGTTTTGATTGTAAACATTGTAACAAATTTAATTCAACTTGCCATAGTTGCGTTTATTCTGTTTGGGACAACTGTGTTTATTTTCGGGCAATTTAGAGTGGTAGTTATGGGATTGTTTATTTTGTTTCCTCTTATAGATTCTGCAAGCATTGC
>CAYJFO010000121.1:0-5112 GCA_964369645.1 uncultured Oscillospiraceae bacterium
AGGTGGTTAAGTTTTTCTTAAACATATCGAAAAAAGAACAGTCGGAACGTTTTTTCGCAAGGATAGATGAAAAGGCAAAGAACTGGAAGTTTAGCAGCAACGATATAAAAGAACGCGAACATTGGGACGAGTATCAAAAGGCGTTTGAAAAAGCTATTAATCAAACCTCGACAGAGGACTGTCCGTGGTATGTAATACCGGGCGACGCTAAGTGGTATGCAAGGGCGGTTATCTCCGAGATTGTGGCAAATACGCTTGAAGAGATGAACCCACAATATCCGAAACTTCCGAAACAAGAACAAGCCTTACTTTCAAGTGCAAGGGACACGCTTATCGAAGAAGGATATGTTCCGAAGGAAGAAGACTAGTTCAAGGAAAATTAGGAATGATGGTGTCGTAAAACCCAATCGTTAGTTGGTTTTGACGATGGAATTGAATGAAAGAATTGTGGTTTTAAGCAAACAAAAACAACGGCAATGTTTCGATAGTTTTTCGATATATCGCCGTTGTTATTTTGTTAGTTGAAAAAAGTTATGAGTTTTTAACAAATCGACATTTGGGAAAGTTTGAACATCCATAAAAACTGTTTCCCGCGTTAGCTCCTTGTTTGGCTACGCGTAAAACAAGTTTGCTTTGACATTTCGGACAGATAAGATCGTCTTGTTCATTTTTAATCGGTGGGTTATCTTGTTGGTTGTTAGAATTGAGTTGTTCGTTTTGTGGTAGCTCGATTATTTGATTTGGTGGCTCGGATATTTGCTTTGTTGGTTTTGGCGCATTTTTTTTGTTTATGTTTTCTATGTGCAAAGCTTTTGTGGCTTTATCTACCTTTGTTAACGGTTCAAGCTTTGAATATAGATTTTCGATGTCTTGTTCCGAAACGATGTCGGGCGAATTATCCCAAATATGTTTAATTGTAACATATAACCTGTCGCGCTTTATGACTTTAACCGCTAGGTTTTCAACCGTTACTTTTTTAAGTTCACATCGTTCAGAAAAAGCAATAATTGAAAACAGTGGAATTTCTTTCTCGATAAATCCCGCAAGATATTTCATATGAGTATCATTTTGTTTAATAGGGTTATAGAATTTATTTTTTTGTTTATTAGGAAGCATAGCTGTCCAATTTAGAGAGTTTTCATCGCCAAAAATCCAACCCGAATAGTTTTTGCTTTCGATAACAAAGATACCTTTTGAAGTTATGTATAAAACATCAATTTCCGAGGTTTCACCATTTGGTTTTGGGATATAAACATTTTTAAGTATCTTTCCTTTACGACCAAAAAACCTAAGCCATTTTAATTCTCTTGCTGTTAATTTTTCACCATGTTTTCCTAACCAGTTGGCATCAAAAATTTCGTCTAACAACATATCAAGCAAACCTTTTGCCATAATAAATCCTCCTTATTAGTTAAATCTGTTTATAAAGCGACTCGGGAGCATTTTGTTTAAGATATCGGCCCATGCCTTTTTTGCCTAAAAATTCGCCGTTTTTGTACACAAGATTTCCTCTTAAAAATGTGGCTTCAGGGTATCCTTTGAAAGTTTGTCCTTCGTAAATCGTGTGGTCGGACATGCTGTGCAACATATCGTTTGTGACAGTTACTTGTTTTTTGGGGTCATATACAACAATATCTCCGTCAAGCCCAACCGCAATGTCCCCCTTGCGATCTGAAATTCCGAAAAGTTTTGACGGGTTTTTGCAACAAAGCTCTACCGCGCGATTAAATGAAATTTCGCCGGCATTCGCAAGCGACAACATGTACGGAAAACAAAGCTCAATCCCTCCACAGCCGTTAGGGATCTTGGTGAAGTCCCCCGTTTTTCCGTTGTCCGTCGTACGTTTGTCTTTTTCAAAAAATGGGCAATGGTCGGTAGCTATCATCGAAATGGTTCCATCCTTAACAGCGTTTAAAAGAGCCGTTCGAGAGGCTTCTCCTTTGATAGGAGGGGAACACACGAAAAGTTCGGCATCGTTGCTTTTGTAAACTTCGTTTGTAAAAACAAGATATTGCGGACAGCTTTCGATATAGATATCTTTCTTTTGGTCGACAAACTGTTTTGCAAACTGTGCTCCGTCGTCGTCTGAAAGGTGAGCGATGTAAAATTTGCCCCCTACTTCAAGCGCAAGTTCAACAGCTTGTCGGTTGGCGGCGGCGGCAACTTGTTCGTTTTTAGACATATAGTGCCACCACGGATCGTTTTTTCCCTCGCTTAAATACTCGTTAACTAGCTGTTCGCTAAGCGCTTTGTCTTCGGCGTGTACCCCGACAATTCCGCCAACGTCTCGCGATTTTTTAAGTACCTTTTCAAAGTCTGAGTTGTTAAGAAAAAAATCATACACCATATACACTTTATATGAATTAACCCCAAGAGACGGGCATCTGTCGAGCGAGTCTAAAAGCTCTTGTGTCGAGACGTCTGATATGCCAAGGTGGAACGAATAGTCTACAGCGGGAAACCCTTTGGCGGAGTTTTGTTGGCGAACGATACTTTGCCCCATGTCTTCACCTTTTTGTTGGAGTATGAAATCAAACACCGTCGTTGTGCCTCCACACGCCGCCGCCCTTGTGCCTGTGAAGTAATCATCCGACGTAAAGATGTCTTTGTATGGCATTGCGAGGTGTGTGTGTCCGTCGATAGCTCCCGGAACAACGTATTTTCCGAATGCATCATATACCATATCAAATCCATCCGGTGAGATGTTTGGGGAGATTTCGACAATCTTCTCGTTTTTGATAGCGATATCCGAAATAAAACTGTCACGCGACGTAACAACATTTCCGTCTTTTATTAAGATGTTCATAAAACCCTCCGTTTTGTTTTGACTTTTTTCTTTAAAAATAGGATAATATAGATATGATTTGTTAATATTAATAATATAGCATATTTTTTTCTTTTATAAAACAAAAAAGGAGTATTTTATCTTGAAAAGAAACCCTTTAAGCATATCTTTTATCTGTCTTTTAATATTTGTGGTTTCAACCGTTGCTACAACGTTTGCTGTTGTGTCGATTAAATCGAACGAAAGTGAAAAATTACAACAAGAGTTAGCGCAAGCAACGAGCAACTCACCGAGAACTGGAACGATTTTAACAAAATCGGTTCCCGAAACTACGCTTGAAAACATGACTCTTGAACAAAAGGTTGGACAACTTTTTATTTTAGGGTTTAAGTTTGACGAACAAGGCGAAGATATGTTGGAACTTTCCTCCGCGGCAAAACAGACGATAAACTACTGTAAACCGGGCGGAATTATTCTTACGGGATTTAACATGAGTACTCCGCCACAAACCACACAGTTTATATCAGACGCGAAAAATGCCTATTCGGAATATCCTTTGTTTGTGTCGATAGACGAAGAGGGCGGAGACATAAGCCGCCTTAACTTGATTGGAACGTTTTCCGAGGACGAACGAATTCCGGCGCCACTTGAAATTGCACAAAACGAAACCCCACAAGACGCATATGACTATATGGCAACGATAGCAATAGAGCTTAAAGAATTGGGGTTTAATCTTGATTTTGCCCCGAGTTGCGACATCTTTTCCAATCCCGAAAACACCGTCATAGCAAACAGGGCATATGGAACGACGGCGGAACAGGTTGTGAAATTTATCCCAAGCGCGATAAAAGGCTTAACCGACAACGGCATTATAGCGGTTGCAAAACATTTCCCGGGACATGGCGACACGATAACCGACACGCATTATGGCCTAGCGTCGGTTGACCACGATCTTGAAAGGCTTCGCGAATTTGAATTTGTGCCGTTTGAAGCGGCTATTGAAAGCGGCGTTGACATGATAATGACGGCGCATATATTAACCGAAAACGCGACCGAAAACGACATGCCGGCGACTATGAACCAACAACTTATAACCGATATTTTAAAGGGAGAACTGGGCTTTGAAGGGGTTGTAGTAACCGACGCGCTCGACATGGACGCGATTACGCTAAACTATAGTTCGGGGGACGCCGCAGTAGCTTGTGTTCAAGCCGGTGTTGATATTCTTCTTATGCCGGAGGACCCGAAAGAGGCGTATGAAGCGATTTTGGAAGCGGTTGAAACGGGGGAGATTTCGGTTGAAACTATCGAACAATCGGTCCTCAAAATATTGGAGCTTAAATATAAGTATGGTATACTGAAATAAAAAAAGAGATTAAAGGGTTTGATTGAATGGAAAAGGATAAACAACCGATAGATATTGGGGTCGTCGAAAGAATATCGTTAGAGGCGGCCCAAAAAATAAACAGTTTTAAAAATAACTATAGTGCGTTTATAATATTGTCGGCGCTTGCCGGAATGTATGTTGGGGTTGCGGTAATTCTTTCCGCAACGGTTGGCGCGGCGCTTCCAAAGCCGTTTGTGTACGGCGCAAACATCGTTCAAGGTTTAAGTTTTGGAATTGCCTTAAGCCTTGTAGTTATGGCGGGTAGCGAGCTGTTTACCGGCAACAACATGATTATGTCGATTGGGTTGTTGGAAAAAACGGTTAAGCCTTTTGAAACGTTGAAATTTTTTTGGTTTAATTGGTTAGGGAACTTTATCGGTTCGATTGTGCTTGGAACGATGTTTATTTTGACCGGGCTTGCAAACGGCGAACTTGGCGAATACATAACCATGACAACAAACAACAAGATTTCGCTTACTGTTATTGAACTTATCTTTCGCGGGATACTGTGTAACTTTCTTGTATGTGTTGCGGTTTGGTGTAGCAAAAAAATGAAATCTGAGTCGGGCAAAATTATAATAATTTGCATGTGCTTGTTTGCGTTTATAACGTCGGGTTTTGAACATAGCGTTGCAAACATGACGGCGTTTACAATGGGAGTTTTGTTGTCTGGTGGCGATATCGCTATAATTATCGGATGTCTTTACAATTTATTTTTTGTTACGATAGGGAATATGTTGGGCGGAATTTTATTTGTTGCTTTGCCATATTTCAAAGCTGAGGGACGAGAGCCCAATAAAAAAGCGTAGGATCGTAGAAACAAGACAGATAAACTGTTTGAAAATTACATATTAAACTGAAAAAAATTTTTTATCAAATGACTATTTTTTTTCGTCAAAAACATTGACATATTGCAAAAGTAATGGTATACTATTCAAGC
>CAYJFO010000122.1:0-5001 GCA_964369645.1 uncultured Oscillospiraceae bacterium
TAGCGCTCTTTAAGAACCAAAACGCTGTCCACCTTATCCGACTTATAGTCGACAATTACCGCGCCGCCCTTTTCAAGTATGATACAATCCGCAATGCCTTGGACGACTATCTCGCTTTGTTCAAACTGTGGGCTTAGCGGAACAACGCTATTTGCTTTAATAAAATCAAAAAAAGCATATTCCCTTAAAACCTCGCTGTTTAAAATGCGTTGTGCTAGTTTGCCGTTAAAAAATGTTTCAAGTTTTTGGCGGTCGAGCAACTCGCCATCTTCGTTTGAGATAAACTGGTTGTCTACAAGTCTTGAAATCTCTAATGTCAGGTTGTCTTTTGCGTTTTGATAGTTTGCATACTGCATAAAAAGATGGAGCGCCGTGCCTTTTTTTGCGGCAAGTCCTTGGTTTGAAAACGCAAAATACGGCATCTGCAACGTTTTTTTACCCTGTTTCGACAGCATAGAAACCGAGAGTTTTCCGGGAACGTCAAAAAGTTCTTTTGTTTTTGGAATAAAGTTAATCTTTTGTCGTATGATTTCAACGTCAAAATCTTGTTCGATTTTGCTAACTTCAACAGGTTGTTCAGTTTGTTGTTTTACGTCGTGTTGGATATGTTGTATACAAAAAAGTTCTGATGTTATTACGTTTGGAAACTGTTCTTTTGTTATGTTTAACGGCCCTAGGTTTTGCAAAAGCGAGGACAGACACCATTGTAAAAACGAATTTTGTTTACCAACAGCATAATCACACAAAAGTTTGCTTGTCATATAACTTGAATAAACCGCGCTGGATATGTCTTTATAGTCGTTAAAGCCGGAAGTTATAAACAACTTCTGTTTCGCCCTTGTCGCGGCGACATACAAAACACGCATCTGTTCGCTTTGCATCTTTGCGGTCGTCGAAAGTTCGATGGCGCGAAAAGCAGCAGTTTTTTTGATTTTTGGGAAAAGTTCGCCCTCGCCGTCGATATATCGAAGCTTTGCTCCAATCCCGACATCGTTGTCAAACATAACCGGTTTAATAGTGTCGGTTTTGTTGAATTGATTTTTAGAGTTAGCGATAAACACGACGGGCCATTCAAGCCCTTTAGATTTGTGAATCGACATAATCGAGACACCTTTTGCCCCATCTTGGTTTGAGGAAAAAAGTTCTTTCCCCGTCTTTTTTGCAAACTCCAATGTTTCTATAAAACCCTTAAGCGTCGCGTCGTCGCGTTCCGAATAGCTTGACGCATACGACAAAAAACAAGCGATGTTCTCGGTTTTTTCGTCGAAACTCTCGCCGGCACAAAGCACAAGTTCGGCATTGTTTGTGTCCAAAACATGTTCAATTAGAGATATAACCGAAAGGTTGGTTTTTTTTGCGACAAGACGTTTAATTATCTCGCTAACTTCTTTTGTTTTTTGATCGTCGCTTTTTAAAACACGCATAAAAAGCGGCAGATGTTTCTCATCACAAATTGCGAAGTTAGCAAGCTCGTCGGCGGAAAAACCAAAAATAGGCGACATCAAAACCGCCGACACCGAAACATCGTCGCTTGGGTTGTCAAGAACTTTGAGAAAACTTATAAGAAGTTCGATTTCGTAGTTTTCAAAAAAATCCTCTGATGCGCCCGCCGACGTCGGAACTGATTTGTTTACAAGCGCTTGTTTATAGTGTTGGGCTTTTCCCTTGACTGAGCGAAGAAGAATAGCAAAGTCGGACGCTACGGCGGGGCGGAGCGTTTTACCGTCGTCTACTTGGTATCCGTCGTCAAGCATATCTTTAATCTTTTGGGCAATAAAATCGGCTTCTACTTCCTTAGCTTGGTCGTTTTGGTTTGAAGTAACAAGATACATTGAAAGAGGGGGTGTGTCGCTCGTCGTTAAAGTTTCCCTTTTTGCAACAAGCTGTTCGGTTGCCTCGTAATCTATGTCGCCGTTGTTTGTTGTAAATATTGGGTTAAACAAACGATTAACCGCGTCGATTACGGAATGGGAGCTTCTAAAGTTTTCGTTTAAAGAGAGATAACTGTTTTGCGTGTTTTGGCCAAGCGGTTGGCTTTTACTTTTCATGTCGAGGAATATTTTCGGGTCGGCGCGCCTAAAACTGTAGATGCTTTGTTTTACGTCACCGACAGCAAAAAGATTTTGTTTATCACTTGAAACAAGGGTGAAGATATGGCTTTGAACCTCGTTTGTGTCTTGAAATTCGTCTACCATTATATAGTCGAAATTTTGTGCAACATCCAAAGCAACGGCGGAACGCGTTCCGTCGGGGTTGGATAAAAGCTCGATAGTTTTTTGTTCAAGGTCGCAAAAATCCACAAGATTTTTTTGTCTTTTAAGACGCGTAAATTCGTTGGAAAAAACGTTTGCGGCGTAGAAAAGTTGTTTGTAAAACGAGGAGAGCTCACCAAATTCTTTTAGTATTGTGGCTTTGTCTTCAAGAAAAACTTTATCCTTTAAAACGTCATTTATAATCTTTTTGTAGCTATCGCGAAGCGTTTTAACTTGCTCTTTAATCTCTTTATCGCAACCTTTGTCTGTCTTAAAACGTGCAAAAGACATCGTAAGAATTACGTTGCGACAGCCGTCCCAATCGTTGTTTTTTATCAAACTTAAAATCCTTGAAATGCTGTCCGCTTCGTCGCCTATCATAGTTGAAAGGTCAGAAAATCCATCCGAAAAAGCGCAAAGCTCCGCCGCTTTAGACGCGTAGAAAAAAGCAGCGTTTGCCGCTTTTTCTGAAAAGCTAAACATCGTTTTAATAACAGGGGTTTGTTCAAATTTTGAAATGTCATTTTTGATATCGAGAAAGTCTTTTTCAAACTGTTGTTTGTTTGGAAACATCGAGAGAAAATCATCAAAAGATATAAGAATGTCTTTGACTTTGTTGTCGCTTCTTGCGGAACTGAAAAGCGACGAAAGTTCCATGAAACCGCTTTTTTCGTCTTGATAGAGAAGCGCCAACGCGTTGTCGGCGGCTTGATCTTTTATACGTTCGGATTGAAACGCGTCCGCTACCGAGAAGTTAAACGGAAGGTCGGTGTTTGCAGAATATTCTTTCAAAAGATTAAGGCAAAACGAATGAACCGTGCTTATCTTGGCACGTTTTAAAAGCATTATCTGTCGCGCAATGTCTTTGTTATTTTTGTTAGCGCTTTTCTTTTCATATAGCTTGTTGAATATGCGCGTTTTAAGCTCACCGGCGGCGGCGTTTGAAAACGTTAAAACCAAAATTCTGTCGGCATCCACGCTTTGCGCGCCCGTTATAAGCGACACAAAACGTTCGGTTAAAACTGCGGTTTTTCCGCTTCCCGCGCCCGCCGATATGAGAAGCGATCCGTCTTTAAAATCAATAGCGCTTTGTTGTCGTTCGGTCCATTTCATTTTATTGATCCCTCCTCGTGTTGGCTAAATTTATCTTGTGCAGCGCCTTTTGGTATTGGGCGCCATTTTTTAATTTTTGATTTTCTACAAACAGCGGAGTAATCGCAATAGTCACAAGCGCGAAAATTTCGGTTGTCCGTTATCGGTTCGGCGTCTATGTCCCCCGAATAAAGTTTGTCTGCTATGTCGTGTAGAATGTCGTTTACGTGTTGCTCGATAGCCGCAAAGCGTTTGAGCGACGTTAAAGCAGAGCTGTTTTTGTTTGGCGAACCGTCTACGTTTAAGCGAACAGGAATAAACACGCCGTTTGCGTCGTTTTCCATAGCCGATATAACCGAAACTTCGTCCAAAACAAGGCCTTCCATTCGATAGGCCGCGGAAGAAACGTTGCTTTTGGGGTCGGGCGCCGGGTCGAGCGGAAGATATAAAACGCCCGAAGCGGTGGCGCCTTTGTATTTTTCGTTTGAAGAGCGGCAAAGAGCAAAAAGATAAATAAGCATCTGGAGGTTAAGTCCAACCGCAACCTCGTCAAGCGAAAATGTTTTACCGCTTGATTTGTAATCTATAACGCGAAGGAACTTTTGCGAATCTTGTTCAAACATGTCAACGCGGTCAACCTTGCCTTCGATATAGATAGTTTCGCCGTTTTTCCCTTTAAGCACAATGGGAGAGCTGTCGCCGCCCCGCGCCACCGAAATTTCAACCCCAACCGTTTCAAAGCGTGTTTGTTTTTGCTCTGTTTGAAGAAATAAAAGAAGTTTTTCGGCTTGGGAAATCATGTTTTCACAAAGATATTTAATTCGCGCAACCTCGAGAAACCGCGCCCCCAACCGACTTTCAAGATACTGGTCGCTCGCTTTTCGCGCAAGCGATTTAATCTTGTCGGTTGAAAGCAAAGCAAGATCTAGGTTTGCTTGTTTCATAACCGTTTCTATGATGGCATGAAAAAAACTTCCGGCTTCAAGAGGGGAGATTTCTGCTTTTTTAATCGGTCGAATTTTAAGGGAATAGTTTAAAAAATACGCAAAACGACACCGCGAAAACTGTTCTATTCGCGACGGCGAAAGTGAAAGCGTTTTGGGATATAGTTTATTTATTACGTCTGAGTTTAAAAGTTTGTATTCCGGAACGGAAAAAAAGTCGGAAATGATTTTTTTGTAGTCGTCAGAAACTATGTCAGTTTCAAAAAAAGCTGAACTAACGTTTATTTTGTTTGAAACTTTGCGTGCTAGTTCTCGCTCAAACGTTTTTTGATTGACCGAAAAAGCGAAATCTTGCGTAACTACGGGAGGGTTTTTTATATCAACATTGTTTAAAAATCCCGAAAGATACGGAGTTTTTTCTAATGCGTTTCGCGAAATATCGGTTTTAGAGCTAAAAAGATATATCCTGTCGGTTGGGTATGTTAGCGTTCGATAGAAAAAAACATCTTCAAGCGACACGGAGTTTTCAAACCGAAGCGCAAGATCTATGCCGTTTTCAAAAAATAAATCACGTTCTTTATAGCTTAAAAACTGTGCTTCAAAATCTTCCTTTGGGAAAACCGACGCGTTAAGTCCAAGACAAAAAACCGCGCGAGGGTTGTCGGCGCGCATACGGTCGGCGCTTCCTATTTGAACTTGTTCAAGAGTCTTTG
>CAYJFO010000123.1:0-4974 GCA_964369645.1 uncultured Oscillospiraceae bacterium
TGAAATCCATCGAATAGATTATCATCTCAAGATAGCTGTCGATTTCTTCGCCCGACAGGTTCAAAGCTTTCGATTTTTCGCGCGCCCAACTTTCGACACAGAACGGAAAGTTATCAAACAAGTTTTCGTCAACCGCTTGGTTTAAAGCGTCGATAAAGTTTTGGTCGAAATAGCCGGTGCCCATGACGTTTTTAATCAACTGTTCACCTTTAAAACCGCCTAAAATTCCTATGTCGGCTCTGTCGGCTATGTGTATAAGTTGGGCATATGTTGCGATAGTTGGGTCAACGTTTCGCAAAATTTCGAGCGGAGCGTGGTGATATAATATCGCTTGAGCGTGTTCGGCAAGTGGCGAGAGATATTTTAAAAACAGATAGCCATAGATTGAATGTGCGTCGACATCGACCGTCTCAAACATGACCATTCGGTCGATTTCCTCGGTTTTGTATGCTCCTATGTCGTGGAAAAGCGAGAGAAGAAAAATTTTCTCCTCGTCAAGCTCAACGTTAAGTTTTGAATATATCTGTTGCGCAATAAAAGCCACTCGTGTGCCATGGTCCATTAGACGCGTGTCGTAACATTTAAAGGCATGGGAACAAAGAAGCACAATTTCATGGTTAGCAATAATAGAAGGCATGAGAAAAACCTCGAATAATACATATTTTTGTGGTTGAATTTAATTCTATATCAAAATTGTTCAATAGTCAACGAAAAGCGAGATTTGTTCGCAATAGGGATATTGTGTCGCTAAGTGACACAATTAAACAATTTGCTCTAGCGATGTGTTTTTAAACAAGAAACATATGGGCTTTTTTTCTAGTTTTATTGCCGTAACATTTTCACAATAAAATGATAATATTAAATTTAAAAATTAATGTATATTTTTTTAAGTATGTTTAAAGTTATAGATATATGCTTATATCACAATAAATGAAATTAACTGTTTTTTAAAACAAGGAGAAATATTATGGACTATTACAATTATAATGAACAAAACCACACACCACAACAGATCGAACAGGTAAACGCCGAACCGGTGGACCCCCCCGAGTTTAGGCAACCGCCGATTAAAAAGAAAAAACCAAAAAAGTTTTTCAAAAAATTCATGGCGGTCGTGCTTGTCGCTTTGATTGGAACATCAAGCGGATTTTTGGGAAGCTATCTGCATGACGAGCTAGGCGGCGGAGAATTTTCGTTCACCGTTTCGTCCCCCGACACGTCGACCCCCGAAACAACAATGCCAACCCAACCGCAACAAGACACTGTGTCGCAACTGTCGGTAGCGTCGCTAGTTGAGATAACCCAACCTTCGGTGGTCGAGATATCAACCGAGATAGTACAACAAAGTTTCTTTAGCCAATCGGTGGTTGGCCAAGGCGCGGGTAGCGGCGTTATAATAAGCGAAGACGGCTATATCGTGACAAACTACCACGTAATTGAAGATGCGACAAGCGTAACGGTTAAAACGATAAGCGGCGAACAATACGAAGCAAAGCTTGTTGGAAGCGACAAAGAAACAGATCTTGCGGTTCTTAAAGTGGAAGCAGACGGAATGTATGCCGCGACGGTTGGATCTTCGTCCGACCTTTCGATTGGCGACTATGTAATGGCTATAGGTAATCCGTTAGGTGAGTTTGGTGGTACCGTTTCGGACGGAATAGTGAGCGCACTTTCGCGTGAGCTAACTATCGAGGGCGAAACTATGACGCTTTTGCAAACCAACGCGGCGATTAACCCCGGAAACTCGGGCGGCGGACTTTTTAACGAACACGGCGAACTCATAGGAATTGTAAACGCTAAATCGGCAGGCGTCGAGATCGAGGGAATTGGTTTTGCTATTCCTATTGATATAGCGACAGAAGTAATCGAGGACTTAATCGATGTCGGTTATGTACAGGGCAGGTTCACGTTAGGCGTAGGTTTGATAGAGGTTCTAGACGAACAGACCGCCGAGATGTATAGATTGAATTCGCTTGGTGTCTATGTTCAAAGCATGACCGAGGGCGGAAATGCACACCTTGCCGGAATACAAGTTGGAGACAGATTTGTCGAGTTTAACGGCGTGGAGATTGAAAGCTATGACGACCTTAAAGCCGAAATCGAAAAGCTTGAAGCCGGCCAAACGGTAGATGTTGTGGTTGAGCGCAACGGCGAAAACGTATTAATAAGCATGGATTTGCATGAAGCCTCGAGCACAAACGTCCAACAAGCAAGAAATTAGCGCTTTAAATTTAATAAATTACTAGAATCAAAATATTTAGTTTAAAACCCGAGTAATTAGAAACTCGGGTTTTTCGATAGTCTGGAAAATTTACCGAAATGTGGAGCGTATAAACTGACAAATGAAGTTGAAAAGTTTTGTAATAAACTTTAATTTGGTTACATTTTTACCTGTTTTAATACGATTATTACAAAAAAATGTATGACATTGCTAAAATTTGCACATAAATTTTTATGTCAACAAAGAGCAAATTTCGTTGACATAAAAAAAATAGTACGCTATAATTTTGATGTAATTTTTTGAAAAACCAACACGACAGATGAATGTAAATGGCTGTAAGGGAGTGCTGTTGCGCACGGGTCAAAAGGACGGGTTCTTTTGGCTCGAAAAATTTTTTTTCAAGCCTTAGCAGAACGACGTCCGAATTGAACGGGCGTTATTTTTTTTGTGTAAACATAAAATGTTGAACGAAGTACGCCTAAAAGCGTTTATAAGAGTTCATATTTGACGAGCTTATTCAAAAAACATTTGATGGTTTTAAAGTTAAAAACTTATGTGTAAAACCCAAAAATTATAGGAGATAACTTTTATGGACAAAAAAACTACGGCTTCGGTATTTGAACTTCAAGGAATACCTCCGATAAAACAAGTTGTTCCGCTAGGGCTTCAACATGTGGTTGCGGCGGTTGTAGGAATTATAACCCCCGCTATCTTGGTTGGTGGGGTGACAGGCTTGTCTCCTTCCGATACAACTTTGCTTATACAAATTTCGCTTATAGTAACCGCGATAGCTACGCTTATCCAAACATACACAATAGGCGGAAGACTAGGTTCAGGACTTCCCGTAATAATGGGGATTAGCTTTGCATATGTCCCAACGCTTTTGGCTATTGGCGGACAGTTTAACCTTCCAACAATTCTAGGCGCAGAGATAGTCGGCGGAGTTGTCGCGATAATTTTCGGTATCTTTGTCAAACAAATACGCGTCTTGTTTCCTCCTCTTGTGACCGGAACGGTTATTTTCACCATTGGGCTTTCGTTGTATCCAACCGCAATTCGATACATGGCGGGTGGAACTGCTGCTGGAGATCAGTTTGGTTCTGCCGACAACTGGATTGTTGCGATTGTAACATTGTTGGTTGTTATAATACTTGGTAATTTCACAAAAGGTATCTATAAACTAGGCTCTCTTCTTTTCGGAATGGTGGCGGGATACGTAGTAGCACTTTTTATGGGAATGGTTGATTTTTCAAGCGTTTCGGGGGCCGGTTGGTTGCTTGTTCCGCAACCATTACATTTTGGAATTGAGTTTAACGTTTCCGCTTGTATATCGCTCGGGATAGTCTACATAATAAACGGTGTTCAAACGATAGGCGACCTGTCCGCAACAACTAGCGGAGGTTTAAGCAGAATGCCAACCGACAAAGAACTATCGGGCGGAATTTTGGCGCAAGGCGCGGTTAGTTTGGTCGGCGCGCTTTTCGGCGGGCTTCCAACCGCAAGCTTTAGCCAAAACGTTGGAATCGTTACGGTGAACAAAGTTGTAAACAGATTTGTGTTTGCATTTGCGTCGTTTGTTTTGTTAGCAGCGGGATTGGTTCCGAAATTCGCGGCTATCTTGACAACTATCCCCCAAGCCGTCATAGGCGGCGCTACCGTCTCGGTGTTTGCAACGATAACGATGACAGGGGTTCGCATGATAACCTCCGAAACGTTCACGCAAAGAAATTCGACAATTGTCGGTCTTTCGGTTGCGCTTGGCATAGGGGTTTCACAAGTTGCGGGTTCGCTCCAAGGCCCGGGGCTTCCGACATGGGTTTATACTATTTTCGGAACATCACCCGTCGTTGTTGCGGCAATAGTCGCGGTTATTCTCAACCTAACGTTACCCAAAAACGAAACAGAAAAAACAAAGGATGAAACTGACTCCGAAAGTTAGCGTTTCAAGCTATACAAAATCAACAAATCTGTGTTTGTTATTTCTACGTTATCTTGATATAACATATTTGACAAATCTTATTGACAAATAAATTTTATTGCGTTATAATTTCCTCGAGTTAGTAAATTTTGGTCTATTTTATACAAAAAAAATAAATATAACGAATGACTGCAAAGGAGTGCTGTTGCGCACGGGTCAAAGGGCTTGTTCTTTTGACGGCAGACATCAATATCAAAACAAAAGACGTTGCCCAAGGTTGTTTGGGTGACGTTATTTTTTTATTAAAAAATCTATTTTATTCTATCAAACCAAAAATAAATTCAAGCTTAAGGGGGATTTTAACTATGCTACTTATCGGAAACGGAAAACTCATAAGCCGCGACGAACAACAGACATATTTTGAAAACGGAGCCGTTTTGTGTGACGGCGGGGTGATTAAAGAAATCGGGGATTTTGATACGCTGAAATCAAAATATAAAGATGCCGAGTTTGTCGACGCAAAAGGCGGCGTTATAATGCCGGGGCTTATCAACGCCCACGCTCATATATATTCCGGCCTTGCGCGAGGACTTGCAATCCCGGGACATAACCCGACTAATTTTTATCAAGTGCTCGACGGTATGTGGTGGAAAATAGACCGCAACTTGACGCTTGACGGAACAAAAGCTTCGGCATACGCAACGGTGCTTGATTGTATACGAAACGGCGTTACAACAATATTTGATCACCACGCTTCTTTCGGCGAAATTTCGGGATCGTTGTTTGCGATTAAAGATGTTTGCAAAGAGATAGGAATTAGGGCAAACCTTTGCTA
>CAYJFO010000124.1:0-4939 GCA_964369645.1 uncultured Oscillospiraceae bacterium
AGATACTTTTCACAATCTGCGCAAGAGCAGGGAGCAAAGGCGTTGCCGGAAAAAATATAAGGGATTTTTGCGGATATCCGCTTTTGTACACAACGCTAGCGGCGTATGACCTTTTTTTGAGAAAATACGGAGCGGGAATAGAAGCCGCCCTTGCAATCAACACCGACAGCGAGATACTTGTTAACCAGATGAGGACGACAAAACTAACGTTTTCCCACGTTCCAAGGTCGCCCGGGCTTGCGGGCGACACCGCCTCTAAAATCGAGGTAATAGCCGAAACACTTCTAGTTATGGAACAAAGAACAGGGGTATATTTTGACCTTGTTGTCGACATAGATTTAACGTCACCGCTTAGAAAAGCCGAGGACATTAAAAACGTTATAATGGCGCTTTTAAACAATCCGCAAGCGGACGCCGCAATGACGGTTACTGAACCGCGCCGAAACGCATATTTTAACCAGCTTTCGACAAACCAATATGGTTTTTTGTCGGCGGTTGTCCCGTCTAACTATGTGACGCGTCAACAAGCGCCGCCTGTATACGACGCGAACGCTTCGATATATGCCTATCGCCCAAGCTATCTCAAGAGCAACGACGGGATACTTTTACACGGCAGGGTTGCGCCGTCCATGATGACCGACACCGCAATTCTCGATATCGACAGCGAAGAAGATTTCGAGCTTATGCAACTTGTTGCGGAACATTTCTATTCAAATTTCCTCGAGTTCCGCGAAGTCAGAGACCATGTTAGAGAGATCATTTAAATAGTTGGTAATTAATAGTTGATAGTGAATAGTTGTTGTGCGCCGTTACGGACGAAATTTTGAATATCTTGTTTTGTGGAATTTGTGCTTGTTTGTGGTTGTCGTCCTACTGCTAAACTTTAATCTCGTTGCCTCTACCTTTGGGAGAGGTGCCGACCGAAGTCGGTGGAGAGGGCAAACAACCGATCCACAAGCAAATAATTAAAAAAAGGATAAAAGATGTCTTTAGATTTCCTGTTTCTATATGAACATATCGCGCGCGAGTTTGAAAGCATCTCGCTTATAATGGCGGAACTTGAAAACCGCGGTTATTCTTGTGATATAATGCAGTTAATGTCTCGCAAAAAAATTAAATATTTTACCTATGATAAACCCAAAGTTATCGTTCCGTCCGCCATGTACAACAACGAAACGTTAAACAGTTTTGTATACAATAATGTTGGCAAACTTCAAAAGGTTGTCAATCTCCATTGGGAACAGGTGTTGTCGCGCGAGCAAGAGGAGAGTCGTTTCTATTCGTTTGCGGAAAATGCAAGAAAATGTACCCACATATGTTGGGGTGAAAAAGCAAAAAAGCGAATTATGGGTAACGGAGTTCCCGAAAAAAACGCAGTCGTAACGGGCGCGGTTCAGATGGATTTTTTGAACGAGAGGTTTAACGCACTTGACAAAAGTCGCGACGAGATAGCAAAACAATACAACCTTGATACAAATAAACAATGGTTGTTATATATAAGTTCATTTTCCTGTGCATATATGGACGACAAAGAAATCGAAGAACTTAACGAGATGACTAACCTTGATTTCTATGGGTTTAAACAACTTGGCATTCGTTCGATGGAAAAAACGCTTGAGATGATAGACAAACTTCTCGAAAAACACCCCGAATTTGAGTTTATCTATCGCCCACATCCTTGCGAATGGCAAAGCCCACCGCTTGAAGAAATGAAGAAGAAACATAAAAACTTCTATGTCATAACCGATTATCCGGTTAAGCAATGGATAAAAACAAGCGACACGATATTGATGTGGATGAGCACCTCGATAGCAGAAGTTTATTTTGCCGGCAAAAGTTGCATAGTAATTCGTCCCGAACCAATCTTTGACGATTATGACCCGGTTACGTTTGAGGGGGTTAACGCGGTCGAGAACTTTGAGCAACTTGAAACGGCGATATCGTCCAAAGAGATACAGTTCCCAATAGACAAAGAGATGTTGCTTTCGCATTACGACAATGGCGACGGCTTTGCATATATAAGAATAGCGGATCTTTTGGAACAAACGCTTAAACAACCGCCACAAGATCTCCCGTTTTCCAAAGGATATAAACCACGCAAAAACGTTGTTAAATTTTTTGCGCTAATTGGTTTAAATCTTTTTGTAACACTTAAAATAAATCCAAAATGGTTTTCGTTTTTGGGGCAAAATTTTGTCCAATCGCTTTCTAGGTTTATGGGTTATATAAGCAAGTCGCGAGTTTCAAAAAAACGAATTAACGATATGAAACAAACGATGAAAGGACTCATAAACTAGTGCAAAACCAAAACACAACCCCTCTTAACCCGACGTCGTTTTTAAGTTCGATCTTTAAGTTTTCGATAGCCACATGGGTTAATGCCGTCATATATGGCGTTTCGTTAATACTTGTGAGCTTTGTGCTTGACAGCGCTGTTTTCGGGATATTCGATCTGTTTATAACCGCTTCAACTACGCTTATGAATTTGGTTATGTTGGGGCTCGACCACGCGTATATACGTTTCTACAACGAACCGCCAAACGGCGCAAAAGACGAAAAACAACTCGCGGCGGCGACTATGGGTTTGTCGCTTATATCGCTTGCGGTTTTCTCAGGTTTAATCATATTTGTTCTGCCAAACGAGACGAGCAACCTGTTTTTTAGGGGACAATATCCTCTTCTTGTGACGTTGCTTTGCGTCAACACACTTTTCTTGGTTGTGACGCGATATTTTAATATAACTTATCGTATGCAACACAACATAGCGATGTACACTGTCCAAAGTATACTGCTACAGTTTTTTCAACGCATCTTTTTTCTTGCCGGCGCCCTTGTCGACCCAACGCTTAACACGATAGTTATATTTAATGTTTTGGGGCTTGGGGCATTTGCGCTTGTGTTTTTTGTTATACAAAGGAAAACAATGCTTCCAAAAAAGCTTGATTTTGAAAAAAAGGTGTATAATCCGCTTTTAAAATATGGTCTTGGCCTTGCGCCGACAAACATAATGCTTTGGCTTAACACTCTTTTTAGCCGTGTGTTTGTCAACGCTGTCATGGGCGCGGCGGAACAAGGTGTCTACAGTTTCATATCATACATGAGTTTGGTGCTAGGGATTATCCAAGGCGGTTTCGCAACGTTTTGGTCGGCATTTATCTTTAAAAACTACAAAACCGAGCAACAAAAAATAATAAAAGTTCATGATTTTTTAACGTTTATAATATTAACGTTAATGGCGTTTTTGCTTGTATTCCAACCAATTATCTTTATGATTATAGGTCCCGCTTATCGTTCCGGTATTTCAATTTTCGGCGCTACTCTTTTTGCACCGATGCTTTTAATAATATCCGAGACGACAGTGTACGGAATAGCGATAGAAAAAAAGACCTATTTCGATACTATTGGAATGGGCATTTCGATAGGGCTTAATGTTTTACTTTGCATTTTTTTGGTGCCGTTATACGGAATGTTTGGGGCGGCGGCCGCCGGAGCGGTTTCGGGACTTGCCATGTTTGTCTTCCGAACCGCCGTCGCGCAAAAGTTTTATCAATCGGTTGAAAGCCTTTCTAAAACAGCGATATCGATTGCGATAATGGGCGCGCTTGTTGTCCTGTCGTTTGTTTTATCCGACAGTCAATTAATCGTGTCTGCCATTTCGCTTGCAGTTGCAGTTTATTATATCGTCGCATACAAAAAAGAATTTATATACTGCTTAAACATGGCTAAAAAGATTTTAAGTAGTTTAATAAAAAAATAAAATTAAATTAAAGGGGAACGAAAAAATGGCTAATATCTGGCATCAAATGCCTATCGAGAGAATAACTCCCGACAGGTTTATGGCAATAGTTGAAATCCCAAAAGGAAGCAAAATTAAATATGAACTTGATAAAGAGACCGGCCTTATAATGGTTGACCGAATTCTTTACACTTCGACAATCTACCCGGCTAACTATGGATTTATTCCAAAAACCTATGCCGATGACAACGACCCACTTGACGTTGTTATAATGTGTAGTGAACCGCTTATACCGCGTTGCGAAATCGAATGTTACCCGATAGGCGTTATCTCGATGATCGACAGCGGCGAGAGTGACGATAAGATTATAGCCGTTCCTTTTAACGAACCAAACTATAACTGCTATCGTGACATATCTGCGTTGCCGAGCCATGTTTTCACAGAAATGTGCCATTTTTTCAAGGTATATAAATCGTTAGAAGGAAAAGAAACCGCGGTTGATTCGATAAAGGGTTGTAACGAAGCGCGTGATATAATTCGTCGTTCGATTGAATGTTATAAAGAAAAGTTCCCCGAAATTACACAAGAGGAAATCGACGATTAATTTATATAAGAAAGATTAAAGCAAAATTTTAAGGAGATATTTTAAAAAATGATAGTCATTACAATGGAAAACGGAAAACAAATTAAATTGGAGCTCTTTCCCGAAAAAGCTCCGCTAACTGTTGCAAATTTCGAAAGACTTGTTAAAAACGAGTTCTATAACGGCTTAACGTTCCACAGAATTATCCCGGGATTTATGATTCAAGGCGGTTGCCCCGAGGGAACGGGAATGGGCGGAACGGACGAGAAAATTAAAGGCGAATTCCCCTCGAACGGCGTTCCAAACGACACAAGCCACGAACGTGGCGTTATCTCGATGGCTAGAAGCAGCTTTGTCAACTCCGCAAGTTGCCAGTTCTTTATAGTCCACGAAACCTCCCCACATCTCGACGGAAGCTACGCCGCTTTCGGAAAGGTTGTCGAGGGGATAGAAGTTGTTGACGAGATAGCGAGCGTCGAAACTGACTATTCGGACAAACCGACAACTCCGGTTAAGATTAAAAGTATAGTGGTTGAATAATGCAAACCGCAAAACAAAGCAAACCGGAAAATGTTGTTGTAAAAATTGGGTTTGTTTTTAAAACTTTGTAAATTTTATGT
>CAYJFO010000125.1:0-4915 GCA_964369645.1 uncultured Oscillospiraceae bacterium
TTAGCCGGTGTTTTGCTTGCTGTTTTAGCCGGTGTCTTGTTTGCTGTTTTAGCCGATGTCTTGCTTGCTGTTTTAGTCGGTGTCTTGCTTGCTGTTTTAGTCGATGTTTTGCTTGCTGTTTTAGCCGATGTCTTGCTTGCTATTTTAGTCGATGTTTTAGCGGTTGTTTTGGTCGGCTTTGGAACAACAAGATAAACCGATGAAAGTGGCGGAATGTCAACTTCAATCGAACAATCAAAACCGTGGAGCGGAACATCTTTCGCCGTGTAGGTTTTCGCCGACTTGTCGTTAGTTCCCCCAAATTCTAAGGCACTACTGTCCAACATAACTTTATATCTACCCTTAAACGGAACGCCGACAGAATAACCGTTTCTTTTTTCCCCAGAAAGGTTACACATAACTAAAATGCTGTTTTTTGCCCTGTCGCTTCTTATAAACGCTATGACGTTTTGTGTGTTGTCGTCTGCGACTATCCAGCGGAAACCGTCCCAACTGTCCTCGATTTCCCACAACGGAGCATTTTTAACGTAGATGTTGTTAAGGGTTTTTATATATTCTTTTGTTTTTTTGTGACTTTCATTTTCAAGAAGTTCAAACTCAAGTCCTCTGTTAAAGTTCCATTCGTTAAACTGTCCAAACTCGTATCCCATGAAAAACAATTTTTTACCAGGATGCGCCATCATATATCCCAAAAACGCACGGAGCGAAGCAAACTGTTCGTCGCGGTCGCCCGGCATCTTTCCAATTAGCGAGCCTTTGCCGTGGACAACCTCATCGTGGGAAATTGGAAGCATATAATTTTCCGAAAACGCATAAAACATAGAGAACGTAATTTTTTCGTGGTTGTCTTTTCTGAAAAAGGGGTTCATCGAGAAATAGCTTAACCCATCGTTCATCCAACCCATGTTCCATTTAAAGTTAAACCCAAGCCCACCTTCGCTTGAAGGTTTTGTAACAAGTGGCCACGCCGTGCTCTCCTCTGCTATCATTAAAGAACCGGTATATTTTGAAAGTACGTGTGTATTAAGCTTTTGTAGAAACGCAATAGACTCGAGGTTTTCTTTTCCTCCGAAACTGTTTTGTTGCCATTCGCCGTCTTTTCGGTTGTAGTCGAGATAAAGCATAGACGCAACCGCGTCAACCCTTATCCCATCTATGTGATAAACCGAAAGCCAAAACGCGGCTGAGCTTATTAAAAAGCTTTGAACTTCGGGTCTGCCATAATCAAAAACAAGCGTTCCCCATTCCTTGTGCTCCCCACGAAGAGGATTTTGGTCCTCGTAGCAACAACTCCCGTCAAACTTTGCCAAGGCGAAATCATCTTTTGGAAGGTGTCCCGGAACCCAATCTACTATAACGCCTATGTCGTGTTTGTGCATCGTGTCGACGAAATACATGAAGTCGTGGGGCGTTCCATAGCGCGAAGTCGGCGCAAAATATCCCGTTACTTGATATCCCCAAGAACCGTCAAACGGAAACTCGGTTATCGGCAAAAGTTCAACATGCGTAAATCCCATCTCTTTGACATATGGTGCAAGCTTGTCTGCAAGCGTTCGATAGTTTAAAAAAGTTCCGTCCTCGTTTCGCAACCATGATCCAACGTGCATTTCATATATATTCATAGGCGCAGAATACGGGTCTTTCACATTTCTTTTTTTAAACCATTTATCGTCTTGCCAACTATACCCTTCGAGGTTGTAAACCTTTGACGCGTTGGACGGTCTTGTCTCGGCATGGAACGCATAGGGGTCGGCCTTGAAAAGTTGGTCGCCGTCGGCGGATATAACCATGTATTTATACGCGTCGTATATCTCAACGCTATCTATCTCGCATTCAAATATGCCTTGGTCTGAAATCTTTTTCATCGGGTTTGCGGATGTATCCCATTCGTTAAACGTTCCAACAACAAAAACCTCTTGTGCCGTTGGCGCCCACACTCGAAAAACATATCTCTTTTTTTCGGAGTCCACAAGATGCACGCCGAAAAAATCAAAGCTTTCAAAATTTGTTCCTTGATGATACAAAAAAATCGGCAGATTTTTCTCATCCTTTAAACCCATATTTTGCCTCCAACTAGTATTTTATGTCTAATTTAAATTTTACCATATGTGCGTTGTACAATTCAACAAATGTAGTTATAAAAATTAAATGAATTTCACCAATAAATTTTATAAACTTCGCTAGTTAATATTTAATTAATATAAAATACACAATTGAAAAGGTAAATTTTTTACAAATTTCTTGGTTTTCTGATATTTAATCACAATTAAAAGTCAGTTGCTGACATTTTGAAAAAACGCAAAAAAATACGACTTCAAAAAGTCGTCAAAAAAAAACCTTCGACTTTTGTCGAAGATTTTTTTAAAACTTTATGTAATTATTTTTTACCGAGTTCTTCCGAACAGTCTTGGCAAACCGGTTTATCAAGATACGAGATCAAGCCTTCTGTTTTTTTGCAGAAAATGCAAGATTGTTGGCTTCTCTTTAAAACGATTGTATCCCCTTCGGTGTATATTTCAACATAACCTTTGTCTTGGATACCGAATTGACGTCTGATGTCGATTGGAAGAACTACGCGACCTAATGCATCTAGTTGACGAACTATTCCTGTTGATTTCATAATTGTTTACTCCTCTTTTTAAAAATTAAATAAATATAAATAAAATATTAACCACGGCGGTGATTCATGATTAATTATTTATTTTGCATAATGATTGCTTTGTCTTTCGTGTATGCAATTCCAAGCGGAAACCTTAAGGAAGTTACAGACGCGATTTTAAACGCCGGCCAAGGCGCAACACAACTTTGTTTGCAGATCTTCGGAACGCTCATACTTTGGAGCGGTATAATGAAGATAGCAAGTCGTTCGGGGCTTTGCGAAGCCGCAAGTAAATTGTTGTATCCGATAACGGGAATTTTGTTTAAAGAACTAAAACAAAAATCCCCCGAAGCGCTCGACTATATAACGATGAACATAACCGCAAATCTTTTGGGTTTAGGCTCTGCCGCAACTCCTATGGGGCTTGCCGCTATGGGAAGCCTTGATAAAATCAACGACACACCAAGCAAAGCGTCCGATTACATGATTACATTTGTTGTCATGAATACGGCGTCTATACAACTTCTTCCAACAACCGTCGCAACGCTTAGGACGCTAGCGTCAAGCAAAGATCCGCTTGAGATAGCCGTTCCGGTAATCGTGACGTCGTTTTGTTCGGTTTTTGTTGCGGTGGTGGTTGCTAAAGTTATTAACAAGGTTATTACAAAACGCAAAAAACTCTAGCGTCCGACAAACGTCGGGTTTGTTTAACTTGAAAGGAACACGGCACAAAGATGAATATATCAAACAGTTTCATACCGATAATTGTTTTTTTAATCGTCGCATACGGAACGTTTAAAAAAACGAAAGTTTTTGAAGCGTTCACGGACGGGGCAACAGAAGGCGCGGCGGTCATTCTTAAAATCATACCACCGATATTTGCAATCGTGCTTGCTATCGAGATGTTTAGCGCAAGCGGAGCGCTTGAGGCGGTTTCAAACCTGCTTTCGCCTATAACGTCGGCTTTCGGTATTCCGCAAGAGGTAACCTCGCTCATGCTAATTCGCCCGATATCGGGGGCGGGGGCTCTCGCAATGTATAAAGATATTCTAACCGACTATGGGCCCGATTCATTTATAGGCAGGGTTGCCTCGGTCATGCAAAGTTCAACCGAAACAACTTTTTTTGCAATAGCGATGTACTATGGTTCGACACGCGTCACCAAAACAAAGCACACGCTTTTTGCGGCGCTTTGCGGAGACTTCACAGGGTTTGTAGTTTCCGTCGTAACCGTTTTATATTTCTTGTATTAATTTCATCACATCTACGAAGCTTTAATTTTAACCAAATCAATAAATTATAATAAATTAAATTATATTTATTAGTTTTGTTGATTTTGGCAAATCAATAAAGCGATTTAATTTAACGCTTTAAACAGTTAATTTTTTCTTGATGATATATATATTTTAACATAAAAAAATAATAATGCAACATTATTTGTAAAAATTTTCTTTGATTTTGTCAAAAAACGCAATAAATTTTGGATTTTATAATATTTTTTAGATAAATTTAGTTTGCAACTTATTTTGTTGACAAATTTACCCTTTTTTCCCAATTGCAAAAAATTAGGTATATTTATTTATAATGATGCATAAAAATTAATATCGTTCGACAGTTTAAAAAAATTTTAAATGTATTGTTTTGTTCATCAAAACAATACATTATTAAACTTACTTTCAGAAAGGAAATTAGATTTTAATATGAACATCAATATAAAATTAATTAAAGTAGCAACTTTATTATGTTTTTCTGCTGTTTTTCTCTGTTCGTGTTCCGTCAAGCAAAATGAAATTTTAGCGTTTAAACAGTTTTCGGAAGGAACGTTTATGTTTGTTGGCACAGTTGACTTTAATCAAAACAAATATAATGTTCAAGCAAACCACTACGGCACGCACAACAGTTGTATAAAATTTCTTTCGCCCGAAAACGTAAACGGGCTTGAACAGACGATTTTATCCGATAAAGCGAAATCGACTTTTTTAGGGGTAGAGTTTGAAAGGCCGCTTGACCTCGCCCCCGAAACAACGTTTATCTACGCGTTTAATCGGTTTATGAACGAGATTTATACCGCCGGACAAACCGAAGATTTAAACGGCTTTGTTTTAAGCGAGAAAGAAAGTGGTGAGCAAGAGTTTACAAACGACCAAAACAACAGCGTTGTTTTTATGGGCGATGTTCCGAAAACGCTTAGTTTTTCAAACGGTAGTATAACGGTTGAGATAACAAAATTTGAGTATGTGGAATAATTACAGGGGACTGTGACGAAATTGCTATACTGCACAAAAACGGTAGGGGCGAAGGTCGCCCCTATTCCAA
>CAYJFO010000126.1:0-4848 GCA_964369645.1 uncultured Oscillospiraceae bacterium
AACCCATAGCAAAGGTATATCTTCCAAGCCTTGTTTTTGTGAGGATGATGTTTGCGATGATCAAAAATCCGAACAACCACAAAACACCTGTCGGGAAACCTTCGTAGTTATAGAATATGTACTTGAACCAACCGTCTTCTGTTCCAACTGTCGGATATCTTTGTGTTACAACTCTTGTTGCGATAGCGCCAAGCCCCATTGAAATCATCTGGGTTCCGAGTGTTGCGATGAAGGGAGGAAGTTTAAGTTTCGCAACCATGATTCCGTTCATGAAACCGAAAATAGTGGTTACAGTGACCGCTATTAGAAGCGCGACTAAGATGTGCACGTCCCAGTTGTTGTATGCATATCCGCCGATAAGTGCTCCACACATCATAACCGTTCCGAGCGAAAGGTCGATGCCACCCGTTATAATGATAAAAGTAACGCCGATTGCGAGGAACCCTATGTAGTACGACGCATTAAGAATGGCTATCGCCGTATCGAGCGAAAAGAATGTGTCGCTTGCAAACGCAAAGAAAACATATAGTATTACAAGCACGGCGGGGGCTAACAATTTTTGTAGATCCAACTTCTTTTTAATTAAAGCTTTGTTGTTTTCCATTTTAAAAGACCGTTCCTTATTTTTTTGAAAATTTTCTGCAAGCCGTAAATATGAGCGTTTTGGCTTTAGCCAAATCGTGGTGATTTTTTGCCACGAAACTCATATTATCGCTGTGTCGCAAGTGTCATAATTGATTTTTGATCTGCGTCTGCTATGTCTAATTCACCGGTTATTTTTCCTTCGCACATTACAATAACCCTGTCACTCATACGAAGAAGTTCCGACATTTCGGAGGAAATCATTATTATAGATTTGCCTTCTTTAACCAACTTGTTCATAAGTTTATATATCTCGTTTTTCGCGCCAACGTCGATTCCTCTTGTTGGTTCGTCGAAAATCAATATATCACAGTTTTTAATAAGCCATTTCGCTATGATAACCTTTTGTTGGTTACCTCCCGAAAGGTTTTTAACAAGCTGTTTTATGCTTGGGGTTTTTGTCGAAAGCTTTTCTACATATTCTTCGGCGGCGGAGTTTATCTTGGCGTCGTCCACAAAACCAGATTTTGTAAAACTTTCAAGGCTTGCTATTGCGCTGTTTGTTGCAACCGAAAGGCCAAGAGCGACGCCATAGCGTTTTCTATCTTCGCTTAGGTATCCTATTCCAAGGTTAACCGCATCTTTCGGAGATTTAATCGAAACCTCTTTGCCATTTATCTTGATTGTTCCGGCGGTTTTCGGATCTGCTCCAAATATTGCACGCATAGTTTCGGTTCTTCCGGCTCCGATGAGCCCCGAAAATCCGAGTATCTCTCCTTGCTTGAGTTTGAAGTTTATGTTGGTTATGTCTACCGTTTCAAGACCTTCAACATCTAAAACAACGGGAGCGTCTTCGGCGACGTTGCTTTTTGTTTTGGGTTCTTCGTAGATAACACGACCGACCATCATGTGTACTATGTCGTCGATAGTTGTCTCTTCCGTTTTGACCGTGTTGACATATTGGCCGTCTCGCATGACCGTTATGCGGTTTGTTATACGGAGAAGCTCGTCCATTCTGTGTGAGATATAGACAATTCCGTGTCCGCTGTCTCGAAGCTCTTCGATAAACTTAAACAGCTCGTCGATTTCGCGTTCGGTTAGCGCCGCAGATGGTTCATCCATGATAATAAGTTTTGCGTCGTACGACAGAACCCTTATTATCTCGATCATCTGTTGTTTCGCAACGGTAAGTTTTCCAACTATTGTTTCCGGCGTTAGATCAACGTTGAATTTCTTTAGTAACTCTGCTGTTTGCTCGTTCATTTCTTTATCTTTAAGGAACACTTTTCCCGAAAGTTCTCTTCCGATAAAGATGTTTTGCGCAACCGTTAGATGTTGCATTAGGTTTAGTTCTTGGTGAACTATGCCTATTCCGAGTCTTTGTGCATCCTTTGGCCCCGATATCTCGACTTTTTTTCCTTCAACATATATATCACCGCCATCGGCTTTGTATATGCCTGTCAGAACCTTCATCATGGTCGATTTGCCGGCACCGTTTTCGCCGACAAGGGCATGAACTTCGCCCGAGTTTACCTCGAATTTGACGTTGTCGAGAGCATGAACTCCCGGGAAGTATTTTTGAATACCTTCCATTTTGACTAAAACTTTGTCCACTATAATAACCACCCGTTAAATTTAATTGAGTTTTTGCAAAGTTAATCGTTATACTCAATATACACATGTTTTGCATATACGTCAATAAAAATTACAGATTTGTAACCAAAATCCGAAACGTTTCGTATACTTTAACAAAAAACAACCTGTTGAATTGTGCAACTGTACTTTTTTGTTTATTTTTCATTAAAAATATGATATGTTTCTATTATAAATGATACCAAAGCGTCATTTTTGCAACCATTATTTTACATAATATAGTTTTTTATGAGATAATAATTGTTGACATTTTGCGCGTTTATTACTATAATCAGAACATAAAACCAAAAATTAAGCGAAACGTTTCGGTTTTATGATGGTGCAAAAAAACACAATCCAAATAGTAGTTTATTTTATTTATATTATAGAGGTGAAATCGTTGAGTTTAACGATGAAAGATATTGCAAAAAAAACAGGCCTTGGACTTGCCACTGTCTCGAAATATTTCAACGGCGGAACGTTGAGAGAGGCTAATCGTGTCGCGATTGAAAAGTTGCTTGAGCAAAATGACTATACGATTAACCAACTAGCAAGAAGCTTAAAAACAAAGCGAACAAGGACTATTGGAATTGTAATACCAAAATTCAGTTGTATATTTACAGTTGCCGTAATTACGGCGATTCAAGAATATCTGCGAAGCAAAAGCTATGGAGTTATAGTTTCGGAAAGCGGAGATAGCGCGAAACAGGAAAAAGAAACGGTCGATTTTATGATTAACAAGATGGTGGACGGAATTATATGTATGTCTATCGACACGTCGGGAAAAAGCCTTGCAACGGCTATCGAAAAAGGTATACCGGTAGTTTTGTTCGACCGATATATAAAGTCCCTTAAAAAGAAAGTCGACATGGTGGTTATAGATAACAAATCAGCGGCAGAAGAAGCTATTTCTTTTTTGATTGAAAACGGACACAGTAACATCGGGGTCATAACGGGTCCTCGTGACGCAAATACAGCTATCGAACGCGAACAAGCTTGTATTGAAACGCTTGAAAAAAACGGGATTAAACACAACCCAGAATATTTTATAAACGGTAAATTTGACATTACCGAAGGTTATAAGGCGACCAAGAAACTTTTATCTTTGTTTCCCGAACTAACCGCAATTTTCGCAACAAACTACGACATGACTCTTGGAATGTTTATGGCGTTAAATGAACTTGATGTCACTGTTCCCACAGACCTTTCGGTCATAGGGTTTGACAATTTTCAGTTTTCCGACGTCTTAAAACCTCGCCTTACGGTTGTTCACCAACCAAGCGAGATAATAGGAAAAAAAGCCGCGGAACTTTTGTTGGAACGACTTGAAGATCCAGACAAAAAAGAGGCCTCAAACTCGATAATAACGCTTTACACAACAATTAAACACGGAAAAACAGTATCTAATACTAATTCCATTTTAAAGAGTTGAAAAAAATCTTTGTAAAAAACTATATATCAAAGTTTCAAGCTTGATTTTTTGTATCTTTTTGTATGTGGAAATTAGTATAAAATATAAAAACATTTATTATATAAGGAGCGTAAATTTATGAAAATCGGAATTAGACCAACTATCGACGGACGTGAACGTGGAGTTCGCGCATCGCTTGAAAAACAAACTATGGATATGGCAAAGATGGCGGCAGAGCTTATCTCGTCCAATCTTCGTGATCGTGACGGAAACCCTGTCGAATGCGTAATTTCAGACACCTGCATAGGCGGCGTTGCTGAAAGTGCTGCGTGTGCCGATAAATTTGCAAGTGTTGGCGGAGTTTGCGCAACACTCACGGTTACTCCGTGCTGGTGCTACGGCAACGAAGTTATGGACATGGATCCGACAACTCCAAAAGCTATTTGGGGACTCAATGGAACGGAACGTCCCGGCGCCGTGTTCCTTGCAGCGGTCAACGCTGCGTACACACAAAAAGGAATTCCCGTATATTCAATCTATGGACGTGAAGTTCAAGACGCAACAGACAAGTTTATACCGGACGACGTAAAAGAAAAGATACTTTCGTTCGCAAAAGCAGCGGTAGCTGCAGGAGAGATGAAAGGGAAATCTTATCTTGCAATCGGTGGCGTTTCGATGGGTATTGCTGGCTCGATAGTAAACCCCGAGCTTTTTGAAAAATGGCTTGGAATGAGATGCGAATTTGTCGACATGGTTGAAATCGACAGAAGAATTAAAGAAAATATCTATGACAAGGGCGAATATGAAAAAGCTCTTAAATGGGTTAAAGAGAACTGCAAAGAAGGACAGGATTTCAATGCAGAACAACATACAAGAGAACAAAAAGACGCCGAATGGGAATACACCGTTAAGATGGCTATCATTATCCGCGACATGATGATTGGAAATGAATGGCTTATGAACAATGGTTTCCGTGAGGAAGGTCTTGGCCACAACGCCATAGCTTCGGGATTCCAAGGCCAACGCCATTGGAACGACTATCTTCCCAACGGAGATTTTTCGGAAGCTATCCTTTGTTCATCGTTCGACTGGAACGGAATTCGTCGCCCCGAAATCGTTGCAACGGAAAACGATTGTTTGAACGGCGTTGCTATGCTTTTCGGACATCTTTTGACAAACACGGCTTCGATGTTCTCGGACGTAAGAACGTTTTGGAGCAACGA
>CAYJFO010000127.1:0-4844 GCA_964369645.1 uncultured Oscillospiraceae bacterium
TATATGTAACCCACCAAATCCCAAAGCCATACACCAACCCTTGAAGCAACACAAAGGTGTAGATAATAAACAGTGTTTTCTTTTTAAAAGCTCCTGTGTATATTATAACAAGCAGTGAAACCAGTTCAATGTTCGGAAGGGGGGCTAGAGCTATTTGGGCAACAAACATAATTGCGGCGCAAAGTGCATAAAGCACAAGGCCTCGGTAAGTTGAGGTAGTAGCCATTTGACTAATAGCCTATGATAAGGGTAATCTCAAAGTTGTCACCGTCATAGATTGGGGTTGTGTCAACTCCGGTTTCAACATATTCGCCGTCTTTTGTGAACGACCACCATTCTTGGTTTGCGTCGTCAACGGTATATCCATCAACCGTTTTGACAAAAAGACCAAAATCGCTTTGTTCCCCCGCTATAATTCCTTCGGGTTCAAGCGCATCGCGAAGAAACTCGGCGTCCGTTTGAACGGTTAGTTGGTTTTGTGAACCGTCTTTAGCCGTAATAGTTATACCTATCTCTTTTGAGCCTGTTGCAGTTTCGGGTTGATAGGCATACCAAAGAGCGGCAAACAATCCGATTAAAAAAGCAAGTATACAGATAGATGTGATTAGAATTTTTTTGTTTTTTGTTGACATAAAAAAGCCTCCATTTCATTTTTAAATGAATCGGAGGATACAAAAGAGCATAAAAAGCCCTTGCACCCACACCGATACCACGCAGTGTCAGTAGCCACAATGTTCTTGAAGTCGGTTTTCTGGCTTGAACATCAAACGCTTTTGTTTCGCCTTCCCAAAATTAATCAGTGGCATACCTGAAACAAAAACTCTGTTCTCACAGCGACGGGTTCGCACAGGATTTTAACCTGTTTCCCATGTTGCAAAACTGCAACTCAACAAGAACCTTAAACTATTAAACTGTAGTTTATATTATATAGTATTTTTTTTTTAAGTCAATATATTATTCAATAATTTTATTGTAATTTATGTTATCTATCTCGTCAAACACAAAACCTTGAAGTTTGATTTGTTTTATAAAATCATCAAGTATTTCTGCATTTGTCGATGAAACTGTATGAAGAAGATATATGCCGCCGCCGTGTGCGGACGATATAAGTTTTTGTAAACTTTGTTGCGGGTCGGGTTGGTTGTCGGTTTCCCAATCAAGATATGCAAAGCTCCAAAAAACGCTTTTGTACCCAAGGTTTTGTAAAAGGCTTAATGTTTGTTCAGAAAATTCTCCTTTTGGAAATCTAAAAAGAGTCATTTCGTAGTTAAACTGTTCCAACACCATATCGTGTAGATTCATTACGTCGTCGGTAGCGTCTTGTATCGAGATTTCGGGAAGCGTTAGATGCTGGTCTGTGTGATTGGCAAGCACATGACCGTCGTCGATTATTTTTTGAACGATGTTTGGTTCTCGTTCGAGATAGTCGCCTGTTATAAAAAATGTTCCTTTAATGTTGTTTTGGTTTAAGATGTCGATAATAGTTTCAGTGTATCCGTTTTCATACCCTAAATCAAACGTTAAATAGATTGTATTAGACTCGGAAGGATAGAGAAAAACCCCACCTAAGTCAGAATATTGATTTTGAGCGTTAACTGCGTCGGTTGGCTGATTTGAAGCATTGCGACTTTTACCAAGTCCCCAACCTATCTTGTTGGTTGAAAGATTGCTAATAGGAATGTCCTGTTGGTTTGTTGAGACCTCTGCTTCGTGGCTATATGGTTCGTTTGTGGACAAGTTTTGACGAAGTTGTTGCTCGTTTGCTATTTCGGCTGGCGTTTTGTTTTCCACCGTCAACAATATGACCGCTACCATCAAAAGAAAAGCCGAACAAGAAAGAACCAGTGTTTTAAAAATATTCATATTAATTTCCTTTTAAACAAAAAAATACCAGTGTTGTGAATACAACACTAGTATTTGTAGAAATTTCAGATTTATTAAAAATAATCTACGACCTATGAATGAGACTGCTTATACAAAGGTCAATTGTTTTCGTTGACGATAACAACAACTTTAGCCGGCATACAAACTGCGTTTTCAAATGGAGTTTTGATATATCCAAAACCCTCACAAAGATGATCGGGACAAAGCGATTCGATAAACCGAACCGCGCCGCTAGAAACCTCAAGCGTTACTTTATAGTCCGCTTCATAATAATAAATTTTGTCTATCGAAAGGTCAATAATGTCGATTAGTTCGCCGTTGTAATATACCTCTGCTCTTGTGTTGCTTGAATTGTTGAGGTTGATAAATAAGACTGCCAATAGAGAAACAGCAAGCAAGCACAAAACAATAATAATTTCAATTTTTCTTTTTTTCATGGTGTTATTATAACACATTTTATGGTATTATAAAAGAAAATTAAGTAAGAATAAAAAATTAACATTAAGTTAGGATGGGCGGGGAATATGCAACTGGATTTAAAGGGATATATAAATAAACATCTCGACGAGATAAAACGAGACTGTAAAACGCTTATCAATATTAATAGCGTCAAAAGTGAAGCAAAAGACGGCGCTCCATATGGAGAGGGGATAAGAAAAGTTCAACTAGAGGCTATGAAGATATGCGAAAGGTTGGGTTTTTCGGTTGTAGATTGTGAAGGCATGTTGTCCTATGCCCATTATGGCCCAAAAGACAAGTTTATCGGGATGGCTTCACACCTTGATGTTGTGCCGGCAGTGGATGGTTGGGACAGTGACCCATTCCAGTGCACCGAAAGGGACGGATATCTTGTTGGGCGCGGGGCGTATGACAACAAGATCCCGTTTGTTTTAACTGTTTATGCCACGAAATATTTTATAGATAACAAAATACCTTTAAAATATGGTATAAGGATATTTATGGGGACAGATGAAGAAAGTGGAATGACCGATCTTGAATACTATCTTAAACATTACAAAGCACCGGTGTTTTCGTTCACCCCTGACCACAGATTTCCCGTTTGCCACGGTGAAAAAGGACGGTTTGAAACAAACTTAGTTTCTCAACAAATTGTCGACCGCGCAGTTGTTTCGCTTGATGGCGGAAACGCATCCAACGCCGTGTCCGATAGATGTAAAGCTGTGGTTAAATCAGAGTTTTCCGAAAGTTTAATTAAGACACTAACAGGAAATAGTAATATTTCATACTCTTTGGAGCAAGATTCAATTGTTATTACAACTGTTGGACAATCCCAACACGCAAGTAAACCCCACAATGCGACAAACGCAAATCAAGTTATGACAAAACTTTTGCTTGAAAGCGGCATACTAAGTGGAGAAGAAAAAAGCATAGTTGAGTTTATCAACGGTTCGCTTGAGTCGTTGGACGGAAAGTTTTATGATATAGCGTCGGATGACGGAATCTTTACCCCGCTTACGATAATAGGCGGAAAGTTAAACATAATTAATGACAGCTATGTTTTAAACCTCGATAGCAGATATCCGACATCAATTGAACCAAAAGAACTTGAGCAAAAGGTGTTTGATAAAGCTATTCAAAATAAATTCACGATAGGTGCAAGTGAAAATTCGCCTCCATACTATATCTCGGTAGAAAATCCTGCAATAGAAGCTTTAATCGAAAGCTATAGAGAGGTTACGGGATACGAGGATAAACCGTATGTTATGGCGGGGGCGACTTATGCTAGGGTTTTGCCCAATGCGGTTTCGTTTGGCATTAAGTTTGACAACAGAAAGAAAGAACTGTGGGCGGGGGAGGCACATATGAAAAACGAAGCGGTTCCAGTTTCGGATATGGTAGACGCTACCGAAATATTTATAAAATCAATAACAAAGCTTCAACAGCTTGAATTTTAACAAAAAACAAACCTGTGACAAAGTTTAATCGTCACAGGTTTGTTTTTTTGTGATTAAAACAGTTTATTATTCAAAAGTTAAGTTGTATCTTGATGTTTTGCTTGAACGCTCGATACAAATTTTTATAAAAGAAACTATTCCGATATAGATAAAGAAAACCGATATAATAAAAGGCAACATGTTATCAGATAGGGTGTTGTTAATAATAAAAAAACTTTTGCTTAATATGTTGTATGAAACAAAAAACATAATCAAGTTTATAAACCCTAAGCTGAAAAAAAGAACAGGACAGATGTCGATGTACCGTGAAACAGTTTTGGTGTAACAATTTTTGTAGACAATCAACGTAAAGTAATACATTAAAGAAACACACAACAAAATGGTTGATTGAATTAATGGGGTGGCCCAGATAAACGTTGTGTTAATTGCAAAGTTAACCAGTACAAGAAACAGGGCTAGTAATAATGTTTGAAAAGCTATCTTGACGTTAATCGACATTTTTTTTGTTTTTATTAAACCTTTAAACAATGCTTAAACCCCCTTTGTTGAAAAAAATTATGAAAAATGTACTGTTTTAAAAAGAATATTTATAAATATTATACGAAATCATTTTGCGATAAATGTATAAAACTTGTATTCATTATATGAATAAACTGTTAACAATATCCTTGGCGATTACTTAAATGTTAAAGAAAAAATAATATTTAGTTATTGTTTTAATATTGACTTTAATAATATTAAATGATAAACTTAATATTATTAAAGGAGGTGACGCGTTGGCTATCGAAACATTGCCGGAATGGATGAGAGAATTGGACGAGCAAGATCTTAATTTTATCAAAAAATTTGTTTTATCTTCCGGTTCATTAAAAGAAGTGGCGGACATTTACAACGTAACATATCCGACAGTTAGGTTAAGGCTTGATAAACTTATAGGAAAAATCAAGATTGTAGACGATACAGCAAACGAGCCATACATATCGCTTATTAAGCGGCTTGCTGTTGACGATAGGTTGGACTTTGATACCGCAAAGATACTGATTA
>CAYJFO010000128.1:0-4831 GCA_964369645.1 uncultured Oscillospiraceae bacterium
TCATAGATGATGTTAAAGGTGTTACACTTTGTGCGGCTTCAACGATGGAAAGCTCTTTTGACGGTGCCACAGGCAACGCAGAAGCGGCTAAAAAAGTTGGCCAAATGATTGCGGAAAAAGCAATTAAACTAAAAATCGAAACCGTTGTGTTTGACCGCGGCGGCTACATCTACCACGGTCGTGTTAAAGCCCTTGCAGAGGGTGCTCGCGACGGCGGACTGAAATTTTAAGGGAGGTACGGGATTTTGGATAGAATTGATGCTTCAACGCTCGACCTTAAAGAAAAGGTTGTTGCGATAAACCGTGTTTCAAAAACCGTTAAAGGCGGACGTATTTTCAAGTTTGCCGCTCTCGTAGTAGTCGGTGACGGCAACGGAGTTGTCGGTTTTGGTCTCGGTAAGGCGGGCGAGGTGCCGGAAGCTATTCGTAAAGGCATCGAAGACGCAAGAAAAAATGTAATAAAAATTTCCCTTAGGGGAACAACAATACCACACGAAGTTGTAGGAAAGTTCGGCGCAGGTCGTGTGCTTTTGAAACCTGCTGCTCAAGGTACAGGCGTTATCGCCGGTGGTGCGGTTCGTGCGGTTGTAGAGGTTGCGGGAATAAAAGATATCAGAACGAAATCTTTGCGTTCCAACAATCCTTGCAACGTTGTTTCGGCAACAATAGAAGGTCTTAAATCGCTTAGAACGCTTGAACAAGTTTCGGCTGTTCGCGGAAAAGACCCGAAAGAAATAATAGGCAAATAGGAGGTCGCAAAAAATGGCAGAAAAAAAAGAAACCGCAGCAGCAGTAGCGGAAAAACCAAAAGCAGAGAAAAAAGCGGCCGCAAAGCCTACGGCAACTAAAAAGGCTGCAACTGCTACAAAAACCGCCGAAAAGAAAACGGCAACAAAAACAACAACAGCAAAGAAAACAACCGATAAACCTGCGGCAGAGAAAAAAGCTCCCGCAAAAAAAGCAACAGCTACAAAAGCTGAAGCTAAACCTGCGGCTTCAAAAACTGCAGCTAAAGCTAAAACGGAAGAGGTTGCAGTAGCAGCGTCTACCAAACCAGCAAAAAAGCCGGCAGCAAAGAAAGCGACAGGAATAACGGTTAAATTAACACGTAGTTTGGTAGGCAGAAGTGACAGCCAAATTGCAACAGCTAAATCACTAGGTCTTCGCAGAATCGGAGATTCTTCGGTTCAGCCGGACAACGCCGCTACCAATGGAAAGCTTAAAAAGATTTCCCATATGGTAGAGGTTACAAGATAAAGGTAGGAGGAAAACAAAATGAAACTCCATGAACTTTCCCCCGCCGCCGGCGCTACTAAAAAAGCAAAGCGCAAAGGCCGCGGTGCGGGTTCCGGAAACGGCAAAACCGCCGGTTACGGACATAAAGGTCAGCTTGCCCGTTCGGGTCACAAGCCGGCATACTTCGAGGGTGGACAATTGCCTTTGGCACGTCGTTTGCCTAAACGCGGATTCAACAACATCTTCGCAACAATCTATGCAGAGGTAAAAATCTCTGATTTGAACGAAAGATTTGCGGACGGTGCAACGGTTGATACGCAAGCGTTAATAGATTCCGGCTTGATTAAAAAGACTTTGGATGGGGTAAAAGTGCTCGGCAACGGGGAACTCAACAAAAAGCTAACCGTTAAAGTTAAAGCATTCACAGCTTCCGCTAAAGAAAAAATCGAAAAAGCCGGAGGAACAGCGGAGGTAGTATAATTTATGTTTCAGACTTTCAGAAACGCTTGGAAGATTGATGATCTTCGCAAAAAGATTATATTTACTCTGATGATACTCTTGATTTTTCGCCTTGGTGCGGCAATTCCTGTTCCGTTCATCGATGCAGACGCTTTGGCGGCAAGCTCGATAAACTCGGAAGGAACTATATTTGAATTTTTCAATCTAATGACGGGCGGCGCTTTCTCGATGGCAACATTGTTTGCGCTTTCGGTTCAACCCTACATCAACGCCTCGATTATCTTAAACCTTCTCCAAGTTGTCATTCCGGCACTTGAAAGAATGGCTAAAGAGGGGGAAGAGGGAAGAAAGAAGATTCAAAAAATCACAAGATATTCGTCGATAGGCCTTGCGGTCTTGTTGGCGATAACCTACTTCGTTTTCCTTAGTAACCAAGGTGCGATAATGTACACAACCGGCTTTGAAGGTTTCTTTGCCGCTTTGGTTATTATAGTAACGCTAACGGCGGGCGCATGTTTGCTTATGTGGCTTGGTGAACAAATCGATGCAAAAGGTATCGGAAACGGTATTTCGCTTTTGATCTTCACCGGTATCATAGCAAGCCTTACAACCGCTATGGCACAGTTCGCTCAATACTTCCAAATGGCTCTCGGAACATACGAACCGTTCCCCGGGCTTGCGGTTGAAGCAAAACCATGGTATTTTGCGGTTCTCCCGATAATTATACTTCTTTTTGCGGCTTCGTTTGTTATGATAATCATAATGCACAACGCCGAAAGAAGGATACCCGTTCAATATGCAAAAAGGGTTGTCGGACGCAAAATGTATGGCGGAAACAACAGCCACATTCCTATAAAAGTAAATATGACCGGTGTTATACCTGTTATCTTTGCTTCGGCAATCCTCTCGGTTCCGGGAACTATCAGAGACTTGTTCCAGATAACCGAAGGTTTCTGGGGAGGTTTCCTCGGATTGTTTTCACCTGACAGTTGGGGCTATGCGGCGCTTTACGCGCTTCTTATCGTAGCGTTCAACTACTTCTATGTACAAATCCAGTACAATCCGATCCAAATGGCGAACGATATGAGAAAAAATTCTGGCGGAATCCCGGGAATTCGTCCCGGCAAACCGACTTCGGATTTTATCGCAAAAGTTATTTCAAAAATCACGTTAATCGGAGCTTTCTTCCTTGTTGTGGTTGCGACGCTTCCGATTATAATTACACAAGTAACGGGCATAAACATTGCGCTTGGCGGTACCTCGGTTTTGATTATCGTAGGTGTTGCACTTGAGATTAACAACACTCTCGAGTCGTATATGTTGATGCGTCATCACAAAGGTTTCCTTGAGTAAAAAATGAAAACTTTGTTTTCGTTTTGTAAATAATGAGTTTCGCGGCAAAAGTATCGTTTTGGATTGGCTAGCGCCAAACCACTCATATTTACGGCTTAGCAAAAAACATTACAGTGTTTATATGCAAGAGGAAAGCTCAAGTATATGAGGATGTTTTAGAATTATGAAGTTGATTTTGCTCGGAAGTCCGGGTGCGGGAAAGGGGACGCAAGCTGAAATAATAAGCGAACGTTTTTCAATTCCTATAATAAGCACCGGTAACATAATGCGTGAAGAAATTAAAAATCAAACCGAGCTCGGAACGTTAGCTAAAAGTTATATCGATGAAGGTAAACTTGTACCTGATGACGTTGTCATCGGAATTATAAACAACCGTCTTAACATGAGGGACTGTGCAGATGGATACATCCTAGACGGTGTACCGCGCACAGTTGCCCAAGCGAAAGCTTTAGATGAGATGGGCATATTGTTTGACAGGGTTATAAGCATCGAGGTTCCGGACGAAAATATTTTGGAACGAATGACCGGCAGAAGGGTTTGCCCCGATTGTGGAAACAGTTATCACGTTGCACACAAAAAACCAAAGGTCGAAGGCATCTGTGACAGATGCAATGCCGAGGTTGTAACTCGTAACGATGATAAAGAAGAGACGGTCAAAGAAAGACTTCACGTATACCATGAGCTAACCGAACCGCTCAAGGATTATTACAAAAAACTTGGAAAACTTAAAATAGTCGAAGGGGTCGGCGAAATATCCGATGTTTCGAGAAGAGTTTTCCTTGCTATCGAAGGTTAAAAACCTATGGTAGTATTAAAAACGGCGTCGCAGGTTGCTTTAATGAAGCAAGCCGGCGAGATATCCGCCGGAGCACTAATCGTCGCAAAAGATCATCTTAAAGCTGGCGCTTCCACCGCCGAAATCGATAGGGTGATCTGCGAATATATTAGATCTAATGGAGCTGAACCCTCGTTTTTGAACTACAACGGTTTTCCGGCCTCCTCGTGCATTTCGATTAACGACGAGGTTATACATGGAATTCCAAGCAACCATCGCAAGATTAAGGACGGGGACATAGTCAGCATCGATGTGGGTGCGAAATATCGCGGCTATCACGGCGACAACGCGGCAACTTTTGAGGTAGGAAACGTTAGCGAATTGGCAAAAAAGCTGGTTAAAGTTACACGCGAAAGCCTTGACAGAGCTGTTGCCGCCGCGGTAAAAGGTAATCGAATTGGTGACATTGGTTTTGCAGTGCAAGACTATGTTGAACAAAACGGTTTTTCAGTAGTTCGCAACTACATCGGACACGGTCTCGGAAAGAAGCTTCACGAAGCACCAGAAGTTCCAAACTACGGCACGGCGGGGCGAGGCATTCGCTTGGTTCCCGGAATGACGATAGCTATCGAGCCAATGGTGAACGCGGGGGGATTCGAGGTTGATGTTCTTGACGATGACTGGACTGTTGTTACAAGCGACAGAAGTTTGTCTGCACATTTTGAATATTCGATAGTCATAACAGAAAACGAGCCAATTATTTTAACACCTTGGCAGGAGGCTTTATGACAGAAGTTCAAAAAGGAATGATGGTCTTTTCGAAAGCAGGGCACGACAAAGGGCGCTTTTATGCAGTTGTTGATTTCGACGACTCGTATGCTTATATAGCAGACGGCATGGAGCGAAAACTTAACAAACCAAAAAAAAAGAAGTTTATGCATTTAAGCTTTACAAAAACCGTGTTCAACCCACAAGATCTTGAAACCGACAATAAACTCAGAAAAGCGA
>CAYJFO010000129.1:0-4769 GCA_964369645.1 uncultured Oscillospiraceae bacterium
TTAAAATAGATAACTCCAACACCAAGATCTTTCAAATAATCGATTTTTTCAATTACTCCTTCAAGATTTCCGCCAAAATAATCGTTATTGATTACTTTTCCGTTTTCGTTCGGCCTAAAGTTTGGAGTATCTTTTAAATTGGTGTGTAAAGTCCTGTCATCAAAAGACGTTTTAATTACACCTTTTTTTGAAATGTTAAATCTGTCCGGAAATATCTGGTAGATAATCGAGCCGGCATATCCTTTTGGCGCTTTGTACTCGCTTGAATAGACGGTCTGTTGAAAAAGACGCGACATCTTATCGGTTGCTTGGCAACCACCGTCCTTTCCCCTACAGATAAATCTTGAGTCGTCTATCTCGAAACAATAAAAATAAAGCCCCGTTTTTGAAAAAACATGTTCAACAAAAAAACAGTTCTCCCCTTTTTCCATCGGGACTTTTAAAGTCTCGTCACAGCCGTCCTTTATTATAACAAGGACGGCTTTTTGACAGTTGATGTTAACAGTAAACCGAACAGATTGTTTTTCGGTAACTGCGCCAAACGGATATTTGCATTTTGAGTTTCTGCTGTTAAAACAAGCTTGTTTACCCATATATCTATTTTACCGCTTTCAAATACCAAATATTGTCTGCATATTCCGTAACAGCTCTATCCGCCGAGAAGACGCCAGAGTTTGCAATGTTCATAAGCGACATCTTGCTAAACACGTCTTTTTGAACATATGTCGAAGCCACGGTTTTTTGCATATTGTGATAGCTATCAAAATCCGCCATTACGAGATATGGGTCAATTCCGGTTAAGTTTTTATAGATCTCTTCATATTCGTTTCCGTCGAAACCTGCTTTTATAAAATCGACAACCTCTTTAAGCACAGGGCTCTTTTTGATGAAATCTAACGGATCGTAACCTTTTCCTTGAAGTTCAAAAACTTCGTTTTTGGTCATGCCAAACAGGAAGAAGTTTTCCGCGCCAGCAGATTCGCGTATCTCGACATTTGCCCCGTCAAGCGTACCAAGCGTAACCGCGCCATTAAGCATAAACTTCATGTTACCCGTTCCGGAAGCCTCTTTACCGGCAAGCGAGATCTGTTCGCTTATATCGGTTGCGGGCATCAAAACCTCTGACATCGTAACGCGATAATCTTCTAGATATAACACGCGAAGTTTGTCGCGAACAGCCTTATCTTTTTCAAGCATCTCGCCAATTCCACAGATAAAACGTATCATCTGTTTTGCAAGATAGTATCCCGGAGCCGCCTTTGCGCCAAAGATATATGTTCTTGGAACAAACGTAGCGGTTGGGTTGTTTTTAATATAAAGGTACTCTGCGATTATGTTTATCGCATTAAGATGCTGGCGCTTATATTCGTGCATCCTTTTTGCTTGAACGTCAAAGATAGACTCTGGATTGATGGGATATTTTTGCTCACCAATAAACGTCAACAGACGGTTTTTGTTTTCGGTCTTGATGTCCATCAAAGATTTATAAACATTTTTGTCGTCTTTGTATTTTTCGAGCTTTTTAAGATGTAACGCGTCGTTTTGGAACTTGTCACCTATAAGCTCGGTTAGAAGATTTGTAAGACCGGGATTGCTCTTGAGAAGCCATCTTCTGTACGCGATACCGTTTGTTACGTTGGTGAACTTTTTGGGATAAAGGTTGTGGAAATCGTTGAATAGATCCGCTTTTATTATATCGCTGTGGAGCGCCGAAACGCCGTTTACCGTATGACACACATACACGCAAAGGTTTGCCATTCTTATATTGTCTTTATCGAGTATCGACATGTACGAAATTTTTCCGAAATCTCCGGGGTATCTTTCGTTTAGTTCACAGTGAAGCGCGCCATTTATCTCACAGATGATTTGATAAATTCTCGGAAGTTGTCCTTTAAATAGCTCTATATCCCAAAGTTCCAACGCTTCGCTTAAAATTGTATGGTTGGTATACGAAAAAGTCTTTTTCGCTATATCAAACGCGCGTTCCCACGACAGACCACATTCATCAAGCAACACCCTTATAAGTTCCGGTATCGCAAGGGTTGGATGGGTGTCGTTTATGTGGATTGCTACCTTGTCGGAAAAGTTATCGAGAGAACCGTATTGCGCGAGATGTTTTGAAATTATGTCGCTTATCGTTGCACAGCACAAGAAATACTGTTGACGCAAACGCAAAATTTTGCCCTCAACAAAGTTGTCGTTAGGGTATAAAACTTTTGAGATAAGTTCGGCGTTACCCATGCTTTTAAGGGCAGAAGAATAGTCGCCCCTGTTGAAACTTTCCATATCTATTTCTGGAGCTTTCGCCTTCCAAAGGCGAAGCTTGCTAACCGCTTTTGAATCATATCCTGCAACATAAAGATCATATGGAATTGCTTTAACAGTCTCGCTTTTGTGGTAACGTACATAGTGGTGGGTTTTGTCCCAAACCTCTTCAATTTCGCCGCCAAACATAACTTCAACCGCTTCGTCTCTTCGCTCTTCAAGCCAAATCATTCCGTTGGTCATCCAGTTGTCAGGAAACTCTTGTTGCCAACCGTCAATAATCTTTTGGCGGAAAATTCCGAATTCGTACATTATAGAATAACCCGAAGCGCTATAGTTTTCGGTTGCTAGCGCGTCAAGATAGCAAGAGGCAAGACGTCCAAGCCCGCCATTTCCAAGACCTGCGTCGGGTTCTATCTCGGTTATCATCTCGAGAGACACACCACATTTTTTAAGAATGTCGTTAACCCCGTCTTCGATACCGAGGTTTGTTATGTTGTTTACTAGCGAACGTCCAATTAAAAATTCAATCGAAAGATAAAAAACCTGTTTTTTACCTTCTCCGTATGTCTTTGCTGTGTGGCGTCTTTGTTTTTCCGAAAGGATTTCGCGAATAGCGGAACAAAGGGCAACATATACCTGATCTGGGGTTGCCATTTTAGGATCCTTAACATTAAGTTTTGTAAGCTTATCGTCGAAAAGTTTCTTAAGCTTGTCTATAGTAGCCTTGTCTTTAATCATATAAAACTCCATTTTTTTTATTACATATAAATTCAATAATTTTCAGCTATATCATTATACTAAAAAAGTTTGTATATTCAATATATTTTGTGTCGAAATATTGTGTATTTTTATTTTTTGTTAAACTTGCTGTGTTTTCGCAACAATTAAACCCATTATTTAAGCAATCGAGCACAGAACAAAATACAATCAGTATAAAACCAAAATAGTATTACTCAATTATCGCAGTGCAGATTTTTCCAATTTGTCAAAATCTTTTAATAGTTGCTTAACAATATCAATTAAATGGGCTGTGTTTTTTTCGGTTTTCCCTTCGATGTTTAACGGAAGCAACGGATCATGTAGAGAAAGGCGAAGCAAAAACCAACCTTCTCCGTCAAGCGAAACTCTTACGCCTTCAAACGAATTATCCGAAACATTGTACCCTTTTTCACGTGCAGATTTTTCAAATCCTTCAAGCACCTTTTTGCCATATTCGGTAAAGTTCTCGTCCGTTATGTTAATTCTAATCTCGCGTTCATCCCCGGCATCTGCCATATCTGCTATCAAAGACGAAAGGTTTTTGTCTTGTTTTTTTGCGGTTGTACATGCTATGAGAAGTTTAACCGCAAGATATGCTCCGTCGTCGAGATAATAGTTTTCTTTAAGTGCCCCATGTCCCGATGTTTCGATAGCGAGCGGCGCACTAGTTCCGTTTTGCTCTAATCTTTTCGCTTCGTTTATAACATTTTTATATCCACGTTTGAAACAAAGGTGGCGAAGGTTTAGAGAATTTTCGAGGAAATCGGTCAACCTGTCCGACGTCACCGAATCGGTAACAACCGTTGCACCTACATTTTCGGGTGCGATAATTGCCGCTATCATCGCGATAAGGTCATTGCGATTTATCTCTTTGCCGTCCGGAAGAACTGCCGACATTCTGTCGACATCGGTATCAAAAATTAGACCTAAGTCGGCTTTTGCGGAAAGAGTTGCTTTTCGTATAGCTTCCATAGCCTCATTGTTTTCGGGGTTTGGCACATGGTTTGGGAACATTCCGTCCGGCTCGAGGAAACAGCTTCCCGAAATATCTGCTCCGAGAGGCTCGATAACTTTTGTTGCAAAAAATCCGCCCGCTCCGTTTCCGGCGTCCACAACGATTTTAAGGCCCGAAAGGGGTTTATCCTCTTGTTTGCACGAAAGCTCTTTACAAATTACGCTTTGAAGATGTTTTGAATAAACGTCTATCAAATCAAAATTCTTAACGCTTGGCACATTCGAACTTTCGACAGATTGTTGTTGTGCAAGTGTAAGAATTTCGGTTATATCTTTTTTATCAAGACCGCCGTTTTTGGTGAAAAATTTTATACCATTTCGGTTAAACGGAAGGTGGCTTGCGGTTATCATCATTCCGCCGTCGAAGTTTGTTTGTTCAAATATTGTTGACATAAACATCGAAGGGGTGGACGCCAAACCACAATCGAACACCTCTACCCCATTGTTGCAAAGCCCTTTAAAAATTCCTTGTTTAAGGCTACTTGCAGTTATTCTTGAATCGTTCCCGACCCCAATTTTTAGTTTGTTTGTTTCGCTTCCCAAAAGTTTAGACAGCCACAAACAAAACCCAATCGCAATTTTTTGCGCTTCCACTTCGGTCAAATTTGCCCCCATCTCGTCGGACGAGATAGCATATCCCCTTATGTCGCTTCCGTTTTGAAGTTTTAGCAGAGAATTCCCACCCATTTGTTTTACCTCACTTTATTATTTATAATTAGATGTAGCTT
>CAYJFO010000130.1:0-4736 GCA_964369645.1 uncultured Oscillospiraceae bacterium
CTGTTAGAAGATCCAAAAGGTGCTTTGAATCATCGTCGTTAAGAGCCGCCGTCGGTTCATCAAGTATTAGTATTTTTATATTTTTAGAAAGCGCTTTCGCTATCTCTATAAGCTGTTGTTTTCCCATCCCAAGATCTTTTATTTTATCGTCTACATGGACATCAAGTCCAACCTTTTTAAGTATGTTTTTAGCTTTATTTCTTGTTTCGTTCCAGTCAATAAACCCTTTTGATTGTCTTTCGTTACCGATAAAAATGTTTTCGGCAACCGATAATTCGGGAATTAAAGCAAGTTCTTGGTGGATAATCGCTATCCCCTTTTTCTCGCTGTCTTTAATATCTTTAAAATGACAAACCTGTCCCTCGACAACTATATCTCCAGAATAATCGCCAAAAGGATAAACTCCGCTTAGAATATTCATAAGCGTAGATTTTCCGGCTCCGTTTTCGCCGACAAGCGCATGAATTTGTCCTTTTTTAACTTTTAAATTTACATCGGAAAGCGCTTTTACTCCGGGAAAAAGCTTAGTTATCCCTTTCATTTCTAAAATGTATTGCTCCATAAGAATACTCCTTATATATCCTTTTCGCCGTTTTTATCGTTGAATGGTGGTAACAACAGAAATTGCCACCACCATCCAAAAAAATGTTATTCAGTTTGCTATTTTTTAATTATGCTATATCTGCTTCTGTAAGATATCCGCTATCAATAATTAATTCTTGATAGTTATCAACAGTTACTGTGTATGGAATTAGTAGATATGAAGGAACAACTTTTACGTTGTTGTTGTACGTTTCTGTATCGTTGATTTCTGGCTCTGTTCCTGTAAGAAGAGCTTCAACCATTCCTGCTGCTACTGCTGCAAGGTCTCTTGTGTCTTTCAAGATTGTGCTGTATTGTTCGCCCGAAACGATCATTTTAATCGAAGCTGCTTCTGCGTCTTGACCAGTTACTATGGGCCAATCTTCTGTTCCTGCTGTATATCCATTGTTAGCAAGTGAAGCCATGATGCCTCTTGAGATGCCGTCATACGGAGAAAGTACGCCGTCGAGAACTGTTCCGTCACTATAGTGTGCTGCAACCAAAGCATCCATACGAGCTTGTGCTACTGCGCCGTCCCAACGGAGGGTTCCGGTTTCTTCTTGTGATTGTTGACCAGATACAACAACTACTGTGCCGTCATCGATTAACGGTTGGAGAACGTCCATAGCACCTTGGAAGAAATAGAACGAGTTGGTGTCGTCCGGTGAACCTGCGAAGATTTCGATGTTGTAGGGGCCTTCGCCTTTATTAGCCATAAGTCCATCAACAAGCGATTGGGCTTGAAGGGTTCCAACGCCTCTGTTGTCGAATGTTGCATAGTAAGAAACTGCGTCCGAATCAACAAGCAAACGGTCATAAGCTATAACAAAAATACCGTCTTCTGCTGCGAGGTCAATTGTTGAAGAAAGTGTCGAAGCGTCGATAGCTGCTATAACAAGAACTTTTGCACCTTTGTTGATCATAGCTTCGATTTGTGATTGTTGTGTTGGGATATCGTCTTCTGCATACTGAAGATCAACTTCATATCCTGCTGTTTCAAGGATTTCTTTCATCGAGTTTCCGTCTTTAATCCAACGTTCGCTCGACTGTGTTGGCATCGATATACCGATAAGTCCGCCTTCGCCTGTTGCTGCGGGAGTTTCTGTTGCTTCTCCGCCTTCCGGCTCTACTTCTGCCGCGGGTTGGCTGCAAGCGACCATCGAAATAGCCATAACAGCCACAAGTAGTAGTGCTAATAATTTTTTCATGATTTCTCTCCTTCAAAATATTTGTATTTACATCTTCACACCAAAGGCAATACAACTTCAATATTGTTTTCTGCACCAAACCATTGATGTTACTAAAATCCTAGCAGATGACGATAATTCTGTCAATAAGTAAAACAAATTGTAATTAAAATTATACTATTTAAACAATACAACTAATGTACAACTTAACATTTATCACAATACAACATTGATTTGGTAAAATCCCATCGACTTTTCGCGTTATATCTGATAATATTAAATCATTCAATACTTTATTTAAAAAGGTGAAAAATTATGAACTTTGTAATTAGAAAAGCGCTCGAATCCGATAAAGCCGCGGTTCTCGAACTTGGGCGCAAGATAGTTGATGTGTACGAGCGCACCCATCTTGGCGACGAGATGGCTGAGAGCTATATAAACAGCGGTTCGTGTGATAGAGATTTATCCAATATATACGACAACGCAACAGTAATTTTAGACAACGAAACAGTAATCGGTTTTCTGTTTACACACCAAAACGAGATACAAGGCCTTTCTGTAGACACGTCATATTGGGGCAAAGGCATCGCACAAAAGTTGATTGCATATGCAACACAAAATCTATTTAAAGACTATACGGAGATTCAACTCGAGTGTTTTGTCACCTCGCCACGGGCTAACCGGTTTTATCAAAAGATGGGTTTTGTCATCAGCGGTGTTGTGGAAGGTGACGGCGGAAACAGAAACCTTTATAAACGCAAAATCGGTGGTGATTTAACCCCGAAAGAAACTCTGTTAAACTGGGTTGATGTTTTTAACAATGCCGATGCAAAAACGCTTAGCGAATTCTATTCAGACGACGCAACAAATCATCAGGTGGTAACCGACCCTGTTATCGGCAAAAAAGCTATCTTCGAAATGTTCGAATCCGAGTTTGCCACCGCAGAAATGGTTTGTATAATCGACAACATTTTTTCGGACGGCGACTTCGCTATAATGGAATGGAAAGACCCAAAAGGCTTTAGAGGTTGTGGTTTTTTCAAAATAGTGTGTGGCAAAATTGTCTTTCAAAGAGGATATATGGACAAGCTGAGCTTTCTTAAAACGAACGGCTTGCCGATTGAATAACGAGGAATACTACCTATGGAAAGTTTAACATCAAGTGATAAGAAATTTAATTTCACAGCACCTATATGCGAGGGTAGCGGCGGCGGAGCTTTTGTCCCTGTACCTGTCGACATTAATGCGGTGTTTGGCAAACGACGCTTAAAGGTGAACGCTACCTTTGATGGCGAGCCATACAAAGGCAGCATTGTAAACATGGGGGTTAAAAACGAGGACGGCAGTGTATGTTATATCATTGGAATTTTGAAAGCAATTAGAGAAAAACTCAAAAAAAATATCGGCGACAGCGTGGATGTTACGATACAATTAATTGATTAATAAAGGAGAAAAACAAAATGAGCACACACAGTATCTACACATTTAAATGGAACGAGATGAGAAAACTGTATATTGCAAAAGCTGAACGAAAAGGCAGAACGGTTGCCGAAGTCGATGAGATAATCTTTTGGCTCACAGGATACACAAATGATGCAATTAACGCGATCGACGATGATGTTGATATGTCAAGTTTCTTTGAAGCCGCGCCGGCATTAAACCCAAACAGGACGCTTATCAAAGGCTCTGTTTGCGGAGTTAAAATTGAAGAGATTGATCAACCTATCATGAAAGAAATTAGATATCTCGACAAACTTATCGACGAGTTGTCAAAAGGAAAACCAATGGAAAAAATTTTAAGAAAATAGAGGCTTTTATAATATGAGTAATGTTATAGTTTTATTTGAAGTCAAACCCACCGCACAAGGCATGGAAAAATACCTCGAACTTGGGGCTATGTTGAAACCAATGCTCACCACTACCGAAGGTTTTGTCAGAGCCGAACGGTTTCAAAGCCTTATCGAGGAAGGCAAACTGCTTTCAATGAGCGTTTGGGAAAACGAACAAGCTATTGAAAATTGGCGCAACAATCTTGAGCACAGAATGAGCCAAGCCGAGGGTAAAAATAAGCTTTTTGAGTATTACAAAATAACGGTGTGTAGTGCGGTGCGCGAATATAGCGGCATCTCTCGTGAAAACGCGCCAGACGACTCCAACGAGTTTCTGTGCAACACACACGAGGGTCAATCATGATAATCAGCGCAACAAGACGAACCGATATCCCCTCTTTTTACGGAGAATGGTTTATTAACCGCCTAAAAGAGGGTTATTTGTTTATTCAAAATCCATATAATTATAATCGATATTCCAAAGCATATCTCACACCCAACGATGTCGACATCATCGTCTTTTGGACAAAAAATCCCATCCCATTTTTGAAGCATCTTGCCGAAATCGACCGCATGGGTTACCCCTACTATTTCGAATTCACCCTAACTCCATACGGAAATGAAATCGAGCGAAATCTGCCCAATAAAGAGTTGTTGGTTGACACATTTATAAGCCTTGCAAAAAATCTAGGCAAACATCGAATGGTGTGGCGATATGACCCTATAATTATCGATGAAAACTACACGATAGAATATCACACAGAGCGATTTTCATATATGGCAAACCGCCTGAAAGATAGCACCGAGCGATGCGTCATAAGCTTTGTAGATAGCTATAAAAACGCCATGACAGGAATGGGTAAAAATCCCATCTATCATATGACCGAACAAAACATCGTTAAACTTGCAAAGATTTTCTCAAACATTGCAAAGCAAAACAGTTTTGATATTTATACCTGCGCTGAAAAAATCGATTTAAATACTTATGGAATAAAACACGGCGCTTGTATCGACAAAAACATTATCGAAAAGATTCTAGGAAGTAACATCACCGATATAAAGGACAAAAATCAACGTCCCGAATGCCTTTGCCTTGAAAGCATCGACATCGGGACGTATAACTGTTGTGCGAATGGCT
>CAYJFO010000131.1:0-4682 GCA_964369645.1 uncultured Oscillospiraceae bacterium
CTCCGCCCTAAGGCGGAGTTTATTTTGCTAAATTGCAAAACATTTTTCTGTATTGCGACGGGGTGTAACCGACATTTTTTTTAAAAATCTTTGTGAAGTAATTATAATCTTTTATACCACAAAGTTCTGAAATTTCAGATATCGTGTGGGTGGTGTTGATTAAAAACGACTTTGCAGTTGACATCTGTTTTTTCGCAATCATAGACATGACGGTTGTGTTTTTTGAAGCCGCGAGCGAACAAAGCTTTGTCTTGCTCATCGAAAGTTCTTTTGACAGAACTTCAAGCGTTAAGTCGTGGTTATAATGTTTTTCTATATAACTTGTTAAAACTTGAAGGTCGGTTTGTTTTGAAGAAGTTATGATTCCCTCAAGGCAGATATATGAAGAACATGCAAACAGAATTTCGGCACAAGAATTAATCAAAGTGTCGTCTACTATCATTAATTCTTCAAATTGCTTTTTTAATGAGTCGGGGTCGGGGTGCCAGTTTAGCAACTGTTTGGTTTTTTCCCATTGTTCGCCGCTTTGGTCGTTATATCTCATCTGACCAAAAAAAATGTATGCTATTGTTTCGCCTTGCATCTTGATAGGCAACACCGTTTCAAGTAGGCCGGCGTGGCAACGATAGGTGATATATTTTTCGTTTGAGTCAGAAAAAGAACTAATAGCATCAAAATCACATTTTTTACAACGCTCGTGTCCTATTTTTAGATTATTAATACTGTTGCAAAACGACTCGAAATCGCTTGAAAAGCATAAAAGATTATTGTGGGTATCGGCAAGCGAATAGCGTATGCCACTTATATTGTAAAATCCGGATAACAGTTTCTCTAGTTTTTGAAAGTCAAATGAAATCCCCATATCGTACGCTCCTTTTAATTGATTATAGCATAATATTTTAGCTTTTAAAATATTTTTCTATTTTGGAGTGAAATACTTCTATACAATGAATAAATTGTTGTGGATAATAGTAATAGAATAACTATAAAAAATAAATGCTTTTAGTGATCACACTAAAATTGAAAAACTTAGATTTTCCATTGGATTTTATTATTTTTTTTCGATCTTTGTATTATGTCTCTTGTTGTCAGAAAGAATAATAGATGAGGTCACAAAGGGAGAAATTATATGGTAGCATTACAAAAAATAAAACAGTGTTGGAGCATGACATGAGGATTAATATAATTGAAATAGCAGAGAACTTTGATTTTGAAAGCAAAATAGTAGAAGTTTCTCCGTTTGGTAATGGACATATAAACAACACTTTCATTGTTGAAACAGAAAGCAAAAAGAGATATGTTCTTCAACGCATAAATGACTTTGTTTTTAAAAATCCGCTTAAAGTTATGGAGAATATTTTTGCAATAACCGAATATATTGAGCAAAAAATCAAAGAGATTGGTGACACAGAAAACCTTAAGTGTGCTCTTAAATTTATCAAAACAAAACAAAACAAAATGTGCGCTTCGGATAGCGAAGGAAAAATTTGGCGGGCATATGAATTTATCGACGGAAATAGTTTTGATGTAATAAGTTCGTGTGAAATTTTTCGAAATTCGGGAAGATCTTTTGGGGACTTCTTTAAATATCTTTCGGATTATCCAGCAGATACATTAAACGAGACTATCGTAGATTTTCACAATACGCCGGTTAGGTTGGAACAACTTAACGAAGCGGTTAGAAAAGACGTCAAGGGACTTGTAATAAACGTTGAACGAGAACTTGAGTTTATTCAAAAAAGACAAGCTGACGCTTTTTTCTTTGTTGATTTAAAGAAAAAGGGAGAGATACCTGTAAGGGTTACACACAATGACACTAAACTAAACAATGTTTTGATTGACAAGCAGACCAACAGAGGAATCTGTGTTATCGATCTTGATACAGTTATGCCGGGGTTTATAGCGTTTGATTTTGGCGATACTATTCGATATGGCGCCAACAACTGTGACGAGGATGAGCCAGACACAGAAAAATGCAAGTTTGATGTCGAGCTTTTTACGGCGTATGTCGAAGGTTTTTTGGAATGTGCCGGAAAATCTTTGACACAAAAAGAGATAGATACCCTTGTTATGGGCGCTAAAGTTATACTTCTTGAACAAGCTATAAGGTTTCTTGCAGACTATTTGAATGGAGATATATATTACAAAGTCACGAGGGAAAACCAAAACCTTGACAGGACAAGAACTCAACTTAAACTTATTTCGGACATGGAACAAATTTTTGAACAACTGGAACAGATTGTTCAAACGACAGCGCAAAAATATTTATAATAAAAGCACGTTAAAATTAGGAGATGTTATGAACAAACCGATACTTGTTGTGCTAGCGGCGGGAATGGGAAGCCGTTACGGCGGACTAAAACAGATAGACCCCGTCCACAAAAATGGCGAAATAATAATTGATTATTCAATTTATGATGCAATTAAAGCAGGATTTGAAAAGGTTGTGTTTGTTATCAACCCCGACTTTGAACAGGAGTTTAAAGAGGTTGTTGGGGGTAGGTTTGAAAAGCACATTGAGGTTGAATATGTATTTCAAGTAAAGCAAAGTTTTGTTCCGGACGAATTCAAAACGATAGCTGGGGATAGAAAAAAACCGTGGGGAACGGCACATGCAATTTTGTGTTGTAAAGATGTTGTTGGTCGACCGTTTGCAATTATAAACGCCGACGATTTTTATGGAGCAAACGGATATCAAAAGATCTTTGGTTTTCTAAAATGCTGTGATCTTGCCGCGGAAACTATGCCGTTTTGTATGGTGGGATATAAGCTTATCAATACGGTTACCGAAAAAGGCAAGGTTGCACGGGGAGTTTGCCGCGTCAAAGACGAATTTTTAACTTCGGTGGTCGAACGTGTATGGATTGAAAAAGACGGCGCTAACGCAAAGTTTAGCGAAGACGCCGGACAAAGTTTCGAGAGCATTTCGGGCGAAACTATTGTTTCGATGAACCTTTGGGGGTTTACTCCAAAATTGTTTGAGGAACTTGAACAAAGATTTATTAAGTTTTTGGAACAATCAAAACAAGAGAAAGACATAAACAACTTGGAATTTTTTATTCCGAGCGTTGTATCAGAACTGTTAGAGGAACAAAAAGCTACCGTAAAAGTTATGGAAACTAAGGACGTTTGGTATGGAGTTACCTATAAAGAGGATAAAATAAGTGTCGAAAATGCAATAAATGATATGATAAAAGAGGGGATTTACCCCGATAAGCTTTGGAAATAGTGTATGATGAGGTGTATTAAGTGATTAAATTTGGAACGGGCGGTTGGCGCGCAATAATAGCCGATGAGTTTACAAAGCAAAATGTAAAAATTCTAATGGCGGCGTTGTCTACAAAGATTATTGATGAGCAAAAACAAGATAAGAGTTTTATAATAGGATACGACAGACGTTTTATGTCGGTTGAGGCGGCGAGATGGTGTGCCGAAGTTGTCGCGGCTTACGGTATTAAATGTGAGATAATTAACCGCCAATCGCCAACACCGCTTGTAATGTACACCATCGACCAAAAAGGATCGGCGTACGGCGTTGCAATTACCGCAAGCCACAACCCCGCAATCTATAACGGGGTTAAGGTGTTCTCGAGTGGTGGCAGAGATGCCGATGAATTTTTGACAGAAGAGATCGAAAAATACATAGAAAATGTTGACGAACAACTAATAAAGTCAATTGATTATGCCGAGGGGATTAAAAACGGCTCAATAGTCCTTATCGACACGATGAATTCGTTTATCGACAGAATAATGGAACTAGTTGACATGGAGAGTATACGAAAAGCTGGGCTTAAGATTGCTCTTGACCCAATGCACGGAGTTAGCAGAACCGCGCTCCAAACTATACTTATGACGGCGCGTTGCGAGGTCGATATTATCCACGAAAGGCATGACGCTTTGTTTGGCGGAAGAATGCCGGCACCAACCGAGAAAACGCTTTCGGCTCTCGTGAGTTTTGTCGAGGAAAACAACATCGACCTTGGTATCGCAACCGACGGAGACGCAGACCGCTTGGGGGTTATCGACGACACTTCAAAGTTTATTCACCCAAATAAAATTTTGGTGCTTATATACTACTACCTTTTAAAATACAAAAGTCAAAAGGGTGACGCAGTACGCAACACCGCAACAACTCATCTGTTGGACAGGGTAGCAAAAAGTTTTGGGTATGAGTGCCACGAAGTCCCGGTTGGGTTTAAATATATTTCGGCGGGCATTGCAAAGTATGACGCAATTGTCGGGGGAGAAAGCTCGGGCGGATTAACGGTAAGGGGACATATTAGGGGCAAAGACGGCATATACGCCGCGGCACTTCTTGTCGAGATGATAGCGGTAACGGGAAAAAAGCTGTCGCTTTTGTGGCAGGAGATAATAGATATCTACGGTAATCTAGAGATGGAAGAGGGGAACTTTTCTTTCCCGTTGGAGCGAAAACAAGAGATTATCGATCTTATTATAAATGAGAAAAAACTGCCCGATTTCGGAATTGAGATAGAAAAGGTTAACTATAACGACGGGTGCAAGGTGTTCTTTAAAAACGGTGGCTGGGTGGCGGCAAGGTTTTCGGGAACAGAGCCGTTGCTTCGGATATTCTGTGAACTTGAGACAAAGGAAAAAGCGACAGAGATTATAGGAAAGTTTGCAAAGTTTCTTGAGATATAGACAAGATTGAATAAAAAGCG
>CAYJFO010000132.1:0-4625 GCA_964369645.1 uncultured Oscillospiraceae bacterium
ACTTCGTTTATGCGTAACACAACACTTCGTTTATGCGTAACACAACACTTCGTTTATGCGTAACACAACACTTCGTTTGTGCGTAACACAACTATACCACAGTTAAATAAATAACACAACCTATTTTATTGTTTTACATATTATTACAACAAAAGGTTAAAAAAAATATAATTCACTCTTCAAAGACTTACAATAATATATCCGTTTATGGTATAATAATAAATTAATAGCGGCAATTTGATCAAGTTAAAATAACCAATTTAAGGAGTATGTTATTATGATAGCGCTTGGAAGCGACCACGGAGGCTTTGAACTTAAACAACAAATTAAAAATTATCTTGACGAGAAAAACATTCAATATAAAGACTATGGTTGTCACGAATCAAAAAGTTGCGACTATCCCGACATGGCTATCGAACCATGTAAAGCGGTTTTGAGCAATCAAGCCGAAAAAGCTATCTTGATATGTGGAACGGGGATAGGAATTTCGATAGCCGCAAACAAGATAAATGGTATACGCGCGGCGGTTTGTTCCGATTATTTTAGCGCAAAGTATACAAGGCTCCACAACGACGCAAACGTTTTGTGTCTTGGTGGACGCGTTGTCGGGGCGGGGCTTGCAACCGAACTAGTCGACATTTTTTTGAACACCGAGTTCGAAGGAACGGGAAGACACAAAACAAGGATAGACAAATATATAAACATTGAAAACCAAGAGTTTTAGAGGTGTGTTTTGGCAAAGAGATTTTCACGAAAAAACAAAAAAGCCGAGCTTTATATCCCGCGTGTTATCGCGGCTTCTGTTATTTCAATCATAAGCGTTGTTGTCATAGGATATCTTTTTATTCTGTTTTCAACGATAGACTTTTTTCCACAAGCGCTTACGATAACGCTTCAAGCCATATGTATCGTAGCGTTTCTTGCGGTTGTGTATCTATTTTTAAGATACATCGAATCTCTCAAAGGATAGCGTTCTTTAATAGATTGAGTTAAAAAAAATTTTAAACACTAACGTTTCGGTAGCGTTTTCGGTAGCATTTTTAAAAGTTAAATGTTTTAAGGATATAACTTTATGTCATTCATCTCGATTGAATATATCGCTTTTATAAGCATAGCAACATTAATATATTATTTAATACCAAAAAAACTTTTGCTTAAAAATTTGTTTTTGGTTGTTTGCTGTTTCATGTTTTACTACATCGCGGCAAAAGGCCTTGTATTGTTTTTGGTGTTTTCGCTTTTGTTAACATATTTTTCGTCGTTGTTAATCGACAAAACGCAAAACCCCAAAAAAAGGCTTGCAATAAACGTTATCTCGATAGTTTTAAATCTTTCGGTTTTGTTTATATTTAAATACTATAATTTTTTTGCCGAAGCGGTTTCGGTTGTTGTTCCGATAGTTAGTTTCAAAGATTTAATAGCTCCGCTTGGCATAAGCTTTTATACATTCCAAACTCTCGGATATCAAATAGATGTATACAACAAAAAGATAAAACCCGAAAAAAACATCGTAACCTACGCACTTTTCGCGTCGTTTTTTCCCGCGCTTTTTTCGGGACCTATCGCGAGAGCTTCGGTTATGCTTCCACAGTATAACGAGATACAAATATATAATTTCCAAAACATCTGGCTAGGCGCACAACGCTTTTTAATAGGACTTTTTAAAAAAGTTGTCGTTGCGGATTGGCTTTTGTTGTTTGTTAGTTCTTGCTATGCTTCCCCCGAAAGCATGAACGGCTCGGCTTATATTGTTGTTATGGTAATATACGCGATTGCGCTTTATGTCGATTTTTCATCGTATTCCGACATGGCTATTGGTTCCGGAAAGATGTTAGGTTTTAAGCTTTCTGAAAACTTCGAGTCGCCCTATCTTTCACGAAACTTCTCTACCTTTTGGTCAAAGTGGCATATCTCGCTTACGTCGTGGCTTCAAGACTATGTTTTCATACCGCTTGTGTGGTCTAATTGGGCGAACAAAACGTTTAACCGAAAAAACCTAGACACGGCAAAACCCGCTTTTTTGATAAACATTCTAATAGTATTTCTAATAAGCGGACTTTGGCACGGAGCTGGGTATACTTTTATCATATGGGGAGCGCTCAACGGAGTTTTTCGCATAGCGGAGGAGCTTATCCACAAATGGCGCAAACGTCCGATAAAGATACAAAACAAGTTTCTGGACAGTTTGCGAAACATCTCTAAATCGTTGACGGTTTTTTTACTTTTCGCGTTTTCACTTATCTTTTTTAACGCGAAAGATCTTACGCAAAGTTTAGAGGTTATCTCTTCGCTTTGGACACTAGGTTCTCTTGAAGGGTTGTTCGAGATAATCAAAAACACAATATCCTCCGAAACAACCGGCGCTAGTATCTTTGTTCCGATAACGATTTTGTTGCTTTCGCTTTCGTTAGTTGTCACATTTTTGTACGACGTCATAGTTTCAAAACAAAAGAAATCCGACTTGCTTCGTTGTTATCCGTTGCAAAAAATGTCCGTCGTTCCAAGATGGGTTTGTTATTATTTTATGATATTTGCGATAATAATAATCGGGCGTTTTGGCGACAGCTCGTTTATATACTTTCAGTTTTAAAAAAAGAAAATTCGAGAATATAATTTATGAAAAAATTTTTAACTTCAATAATATTAGTTGTGTCGTCACTTTTTGTGTTGCTTATCGGGGTCAACGTTTTGGTGGACTCGGCGAACATCTTGCGGTCGGACGAGATAACGAAAGACATAATGGCTTATCTCTCAAACGACAGCAACGTAATCGTTCCAAACAACTACAACGACCGCGACCTTGCGTTTAAAACAGTCACGCAAAACAGCACATCGGTTGACACCGTTGTGCTTGGTTCGTCGCGCGGTATACAGATATCGTCCGACATGCTATCGCTTTCGGACGACGACATGATAAACAGTTGTGTAACCGGCGCGGTTCTCGGCGACGTTGTGTCGCTTTGGCAAAGCTATCTCGACAGCGGCAATCTTCCGAAAAGGGTTATCCTTGTTACCGATATATGGTTTTTCGACCAAAGAAAAGACGACGACAGGTATCTCTTGGCGTACGGCGAAAGTTATCAAAGATTTTTGTCAAACAATGTAGAAGCCGAGATCACCGTTCCACCAATAAACAGTTTAGATGCCTATAGTCCTCTTTACACGCTCACATATTTCCAACAAAACGTAAAAAGTTTTTTTGATAGATCGTATCTAACCAACAAAGTTACCCCAACTCAAAACTACGCCGAACCCGAACGCGCAGTTATACATCCGGACGGAAGCTACAGTTATCCTATCAATTATACCGAAGCCCCCCAATCGGAAAAAGACGAACGCGTGCGCATAGGGCTTCCGACGATATCGTCTGAGGTAGGAGGATACGAACAACTTTATGATATAAACGTTTTAATCTTCGAGACTCTTTTAAAGTCGATGGAGCAAAACGGTGTCGAGGTTGTGTTGTATCTGTCCCCATACCACCCCGAACTTGTCCAAGAGTTTGAAAGCAACGAGTTAACGTTCCAGATGTTTTTTGAGACGGAACAGTATCTTTTGTCGCTTGAGCAAAGCGGCATAGAAGTAATCGGCTCGTATGACTATAAAAAATGCGGCGTGACCAGCGAGCATTTCCTCGACCCGCTCCACATAACCGAACAAGCGACACGCGACATGGTTCAGTCACTTAAGCGGTAATTATATTAGTATTTCTATGCGATATCCTCAACGGTTATCGTTAATATTATATTAATATTGGTAAAACATCTTTCAAAAATGGCTAGTTCGGTGTATAATGTTGTAGTTGTGGAAAAAATTTATGTTTAGGAATTATAAAATCAATGGTAAAATGGATCGTTAAAATATACGAAGCAGTCGTTTTGTTTTTTGGAAATCTTCTCGGATGGAAAGAGGAAACTGCGTTTCAATTTGCGCGATATGTTATGATTGGGACTACGTGTGCCGCGGTTGATATCGGGATATTTACGTTCATCGTGACGATGTCGGGCACGGTTACGGCGCAAGTCGCGACAACTATAAGTTGGATATTTGCAACAATTGTACATTTCATGCTTAACAAATATTTGAATTTCAAAAGTTATTCAAGACCGGTCACAAGCCAGCTTGCAACATACAGCATCTCTGCCATGATGAGTTATTTGTTTATGATGGGATGTATAACACTTTTCGTTGATATATTAAGTTTTAACGAAATTTTCTCAAAAGTTTTATCCTCTGCTTTAAACTTGCTTTGGAGTTTTCCGGTTCAAAAGTTCTTGACGTTTGGCGAGGGTATAATTGCAACGATCAAATCAAGCTCCAAAAAAAAGAAACAAGACCAAGAAAAAAAAGACAACGACTAACATAAGCGAGTCAAGGTTTGGTTTGTAGCGAAACACTTGCAATCATTCCTTTGCTTGTCTAGCTCGCTTTTTATACACCGCTATAAAATCGCTGTGTTTATTTTGTTTTTTTTAAAATAGTTTTATAAATGTATTGCAAAAAAACATCTTTTGATATATAATATTAAGGCAATATAAATTTCACTTAGGTAAAATTGTTGCAGATACTTTAAGCCGGTGTGATGGAATTGGCAGACGTGCGGGACTCAAAATCCCGTGGTAGCG
>CAYJFO010000133.1:0-4572 GCA_964369645.1 uncultured Oscillospiraceae bacterium
TGGTGCAAAAACGTAGTATTTCTTGTATTTTAAGCTACATCTAATATAAATAATCGTTCGGATTATTTATATTGCGCATCTGCCTTTGGCAGGCGCATTTAGATTTTAAACGCCATGGCGTTGACGTGGCAAAGTTATATAATGCGAAGCATTATATAACTAATCCGTAGGACTAAACAATAATAGTATAATATACTATTATTATCATATAATGAACGAAAAATTATTTATCATCATTTTAATCAATATAATATTACCAAATTGTTGTCTAAAAATCAAATAAAATCGTAATGATTACAAAAAAACTTTTGAAAAAATCAATTGGTGTTTTTTTGCAAATGACTAATAAATAAAATTTGATATATACTTACTTGAAAAAATACATATAAATTGATAAAATAACTGTTAGAGGTAAAGCGGTTTAAAATAATTTAAACCATACTTTTAAAAAAGGAGAGCATAATGCAGATATATTATTTTACGAGAACAGGCAATTGTGAGAGAATTGCAGTTGAGATAGCAAAAAGCAAAAATCTTGTTGCTTTTAAAATCGACGACGGAAAAGACTGGAGTGGAAAAGTTAACTTTGTAAAGGCCGGAGCGATGTCGGCAAAACGCGAATCACTTGCTGTTAGTTGCCAAGCTATTGACGAAACAGGGGAGATCATAGTTGTTTTTCCTATCTGGGCAGGAACTTTTCCACCGGCCGTCAGAGGTTTTTTAAAGATGGTTGACAACAAAAGAGTGACAGCGGTTGCAGTTAGCGCGGTGTCAAGCATTGGGAAAGAAGAGCAAGATTTGTTTGGTAAGTTTTATGAAACAAAGGGCAAAGTTACGACTGCGCCACAAGAACTGCTTTAATCACCGTAGCTGATGGTTATTTGCAAAATCGCCAAACATATATAACGAATTTAACAAATTAAAGTTAGGAGAATTATTATGAAGCTTCAAAAAAATTTGCAAATTGTATTTTTAATTATCGGAGCGCTAGTTGCACTAGAGTTTATTTTTGTGCGCGGGCTTTTCACATGGCTTATTGCTGTTTTCGCGATTATAGCGGTCGGAGGCGCAAACGTAATAGTCAATGCTATAAAGAAAGATTGGCTACAAACAGCGCTGTTTCTTTTGTGTACAATAGCGCTGTGTATGGGATATTTTGCGATCATTTAAGCTTAGTTAAATAATTTTAAAATATTAATAAAAAGAAAGAGAAAAAGACTATGTTTGCGGATTACATTGATACCATTGAATTTTTAAACAAAATCGATCCCGAAGTTGCAAAACCAATGCAAAAAGAATTTGAAAGACAAAACTCTAACATCGAACTTATAGCATCGGAAAACATCGTTTCTCCTGCAGTTATGGCGGCTATGGGAAGCGTTCTTACAAACAAGTATGCCGAAGGATATCCCGGCAAACGTTACTACGGTGGATGTTATTGTGTAGATCAAGTTGAAGAGATAGCTATCGATCGTGCTAAACAGCTTTTTGGAGCAGATCATGCCAACGTACAGGCGCATTCGGGCGCAAACGCAAATATGGCGGCTTATTCCGCTGTGTTAAACTATGGCGACAAGGTTGTTGGAATGAGTCTTTCAAACGGAGGACATCTTACCCATGGTTCGCCTGTTAACGCCTCGGGCAAATTATATGAATTTCATCCTTATGGCGTAGACCAAAACGGATTTATCGATTATGATGAAGTTGAAGCGATTGTTAAAAAAGTTTCTCCAAAACTTTTGGTTGCGGGCGCTTCGGCATATCCGCGAAAGATAGATTTTAAAATAATGGGCGAAATTGCGAAACGTAATGGGGTTTTGTTTTTAGTTGATATGGCACATATTGCTGGGCTTGTTTGCGCAGGGGAACATATGTCTCCAATGCCATATGCAGACATAGTTACAACAACAACACACAAAACATTAAGAGGCCCAAGGGGCGGATTAATACTTTGTAAGGAAGAGTTTAAAAAAGCGATAGACAGCGCGATTTTCCCCGGAAATCAAGGCGGACCTTTGATGCATATTATAGCCTCGAAAGCCATTTGCTTCAAAGAGGCGTTAAGCGACGATTTTAAACAGTATCAAAAACAAGTTGTCATAAACGCAAAAACACTAGCACAAGCTTTGATTAATAACAAGATAAATCTAGTTTCGGGCGGAACGGACAATCATCTTATGCTTATTGACCTTTCGGCAACCGATGTTACGGGCAAAGAGCTTGAACATCGCCTTGACGAGGTTAACATAACCGCAAACAAAAACTCTATTCCAAATGACAAACAAAAGCCATTTGTAACAAGTGGTCTGCGAGTTGGAACCCCAGCGGTTACCACAAGAGGGTTTAAAGAGGGAGAGATGGAATTGATTGCAGAGTATATAAGCAAAACGGTGTTTGATTTTGAAAATAGCAAGGAAACGGTTAAAAATCAAGTTGAACAGCTTTGCACAAAATTCCCTATTTACAAATAATAAAGTTTTTTGTTTAATCACAGCGTGGGGTATTGCACCTTCACTCTGTGGGAGTGGAAAAAAGAGTTGATTTAGATATATCCCCCGCCAAAGGCGGGGGATATATCTAAAAAGTTAATCAACGCCTTTATCCACATCCCACTCTGTGATTAAAGTGACTTATAAAAAATAAAATGTGTAGGAATGGTTACGAGATGTTACAACCGCTTGCAAACGCACTGAGACCGAAAACTCTCGATGAAGTTTTCGGTCAAAGCCATCTTTTAGGAAAAAATATGGTTTTCAGAAAGATGGTAGACAAGAAAAAAATACCGAACATGATATTTTACGGACCTCCGGGGGTTGGCAAAACAACCGTTGCCGGAGTTATTGCCGCGTCGTGTGACATGCAACTTTTTAAACTTAATGGTACAAACGCCGGAACAAGCGATATAAAAGAAGTTATTGCAAGCAGTTCAACTCTTTCGGGGGTTAATGGAACACTTTTATACCTTGATGAAATTCAGTATCTTAACAAAAAACAACAACAATCGTTGCTTGAATGCATAGAGGACGGAAGCATAACCCTTGTTGCCTCTACAACAGAAAACCCATATTTTTATGTTTACGGTGCGTTGCTGTCACGTTGTACCGTGTTTGAATTTAAACCGCTAGATTTTAATGATATTGAAAAAGCTGTGGTTCGAGCTATCGAAATTCTTGAACAAAAAGAAAATGTTAGATATCTTGTAGATAAGCTAGCCATTGAATACATATCAAAATCTTGTGGTGGAGACGTTAGAAAAGCGCTTAATATTGTTGATGTTGTCGCGGCGGCGGCTGAAAAAGACAAAGATCGAAAGACCATTTCGCTTGATGCGGTAAAGCAGGTTACATCTAAAAGCGCTACACGATATGACAGGGAAGACGACGTCCACCACGACTTGTTGTCAGGACTTCAAAAATCGGTGCGCGGAAGTGACCCAGATGCTGCGATACACTATCTTGCACGTTTGATTGAAGCGGGGGACATAATCTCTCCGTGTAGACGACTTCTTGTTATGGCTAGCGAAGACGTGGGGCTTGCCTATCCTATGGCGGTTGCGATAACAAAAGCTTGCGTCGATAGTGCGTTGCAGTTGGGGCTTCCTGAAGCGAGAATACCGCTTGCCGAGGCGACGTTGTTGCTTGCAACATCTCCTAAAAGTAACTCGGCTTATCTTGCAATTGATGGCGCCTTGAACGACGTTCGACAGGGGAACTATTCCGATGTGCCTAACCATTTGAAAGGTTCGGGGTATAGCGGAGCGCAAAAATTAGGGCGAGCAACTAATTATATCTACCCACATGATTTTAAAAATCACTATATTGAACAACAATATCTGCCAGATGTTTTGGTTGGAAAAAAATACTATGATTTTGCACAAAATAAAACGGAACAAGCCGCAAAGGTCTATTGGGAAGAAGTAAAAAAGAAATGATAATTACGCTATCTTTTTTTAGGTGGATTATAGAATAAATCTTTTGAATTTTATGAATTAAAACATTGATATTTTTAACATAATTTGGTTAGAAACAGTTACCGATTCCTGTTGTTTTATGAATTTGTTCACAAATATAATGAAAATTTTGTGAAAAAATTATAGATAAATTTTGAAGTTCGACATTTTTCGACAAGTTTTTCAATTTTTTGCTGTTATTATAAGGAAAAAAAGAAGGAACTTGAAACTATGTTTAGCAATTATATCATCCACGAGACAACTATTCTTAGCGAGCAAGGACAGATATTTAAAACTTATGGCTTGAAAAATATGCAGATTACGGTAGAAGATATTTCGATAGAACAAAGTTATGTTAAAAAAATTGTCGATATTTTTAATTGTATGCAAGTTGAAGGATGTCATGTATATGATGTAATTGAAAATATTTTGCAATAATTTCAAGGAATATTATAGGTTGTTTGTGGTTGAAAAAGTAGTATTTAATAAAAGAATGCTACTAATCATGTTAAAATAAAGTAATTATATTTTTTTTAAAATATTTTTGTTATAAGTATTGACAAATGTTAATAAAAAATGATACAATATCACTCGCAGTTGATTTGCGAGTGTGCTGGAATCGG
>CAYJFO010000134.1:0-4427 GCA_964369645.1 uncultured Oscillospiraceae bacterium
TCTAAATTAAAAATACAAAAAATACAAAAAAAGAGAAAACCGAGAAAATATTTTCGGACGGTTAAAAACTATAGTACAAAAAGTTTTAAATCCCTAACTTTTTTAAAAAAAATCCGTTTTATAAATAAGACAGTCATAACCACCCGTCCAACGGGTGGTTTGCGCTAAGGCTCTTTTCTAAGCTTTAAAAAAAACTCCTCAAGAGTTTGTTTGCATTGTTTTTCCAAAACGCCGCCTAACGTTTCTTTAATTGGACTAAACGACATCTCGTTAATCTCACAGACGCTTCCGGCGCAACCTGTAATTTTATCAAATGCACCAAACACCAAACGCTTAATTCGCGCCGCCGAAATCGCCCCCATACACATTGCACACGGCTCAAGCGTGACAAAAATCTCGCAGTCGTTAAGCCGAAAATCTTGAACATGTTTTGTCGCTTGTTCGATAGCGTTTATCTCGGCGTGTCCCAAAACGCTTTTTTTTTGCTCCCTAGTATTATACCCTTTTCCAACGACGTTGTCGCCCAAAACCACAATCGCTCCAACCGGAACCTCGCCCTCGTTGGCGGCCTTTTTTGCAAGCTCTAACGCTTGTACCATATATCCTTCGTCCCGTGTCATTGGGCACCTCGCAAAAGTTTCGCTTGTTCCTTTGACGAGAACAACGAAAAAAGATAATAGGTTATCGGAATCGTTACAAAAAACGTCAATATCTGTGAAGCTGGCATAGCGAGTTGGCAACCGGTTACCCCTATTAAATCGGGAAGAATTAATATAAACGATATCAAGAAAACACCATTTTGTAGTATTGCGATTATCGAAGAAAACAAGCTTTTGCCAATTGATTGACAACACATGTTACATATGACTATCGACGGCAACAACGGCATTGCAAAGCTAAAGTATCGTAGCGTTTCGGTTCCCATCGATATAAGCTCGGCATCGTTGCTGTAAAACGCTTTTATTATTGTTGGGGCGAAAATGAATATAACGCAAGCCACACAAAACAACAAACCTGAAAGAACCTTCAACGAAAATATATATGCTTCTTTGACGCGAAGGTAAAATGTTGCGCCATAGTTAAACCCGCAAACCGTTTGAAAGCCTTGGCCAAATCCTATGACAAAGAAAAAAACAAACTGGAATATTCTTGATGTTATCGTTATCGACGCAATCGCGGCGTCGCCAAACTGTCGTGTCGCAAGGTTTAAAAGGATTATTCCAATAGCGGTAAGCCCTTGTCTATAAAACGAGGGAACTCCGATTTTTATAATGTTAAAAAGATATTTCGGTGTAAACTTTCTAACGTCAAACTTTGCAAGGTTTGAATTACTAAAGCAAAAGTAAACAAGTATAACAAAGCTAATTAGTTGGCTTATGGCGGTTGCTATTGCGGCGCCCGAGATCCCAAGGTTTAAAACGAATATAAAGATAGGGTCGAGGACAACGTTTATAACCGCGCCTATGCTTATTCCTATCATAGATTTAACGGCGTTTCCGCTTGCCCTGAGTGTCGTGTTCAAGACAAATGTTGCGGTTGTTATCGGGACGGCGATTAAGATATATCGCGCATAATCTTTAGCGAACGGCGCTATCGTTTCGGTTGCCCCAAGCGTTTCAACCAAAAGGTCGATATTTAAAAGGCCGAGAACCGAAAGCACAACCCCGACAAACAGCGAATAAAAAAAACTTGACGAACCGTATCGCACAGCGCCGTCTTTGTCCTTTTTCCCCAAAAGCCGTGAAACATAGCTTGCCGCACCGTGGCCGAACATAAGCCCAAAAGCTTGGACAACCGTCATTAACGGGAACACAACCCCAACCGCGGCGGAAGCAGACGTTCCTAATCTGCTGACGAAAAACGTGTCTACAAGGTTGTATACCGCTGTTATCATTGTCGCAACGATGGTAGGAGCGGCAAAAGACAACACAAGTTTTGGTATTGCAGTCGTTGTCATCTTTATATGATTTTTTTCTCTTTTTTCTGTTTCAGTCATATTTTCCGCTCACAAACATCTTGTTTTTATGTTTTTTTGTCTAATTTAATTCTACACCCGTCCAAAACATTATACAAGTTATTTTGCAACTTTTGTTGAAATATATTATAATACAAAATATATTGAAATTTATTGTTCGAATTTTTATTAAAATGTTTGCTTTTTTCTGAAAAAGATATATAATAAAAGGTAATAATGTCTAAAGAACAAAAAGCAGTAAACGTTAATTATAAATTTTCTATCGCAAAGGAGATTTGAAACTTGAAAAATCTAACATTAAAAACAGTTGCCGTATCTTTGGTCTTGGCGGTATTTTTATCGTTTGCAAGCGCAGTCGTTCTCTTACCCGAGACGTATGCGACTGGCTCGTTTTCCCCGACGATTACAACTCCGGATGGTTCCGCGGTTGAAAATTTCGGCTCGGTTACTTTAAACGGTAACGTAATAACGATAACCGGAAAGGCAGGGGTTAGCTTTAACTATACTATAACGGCTGTCGGATTTGAAACCAAAACCGACACGGTTTCGGCAGACCCGAGTTATCCCCAAACGATTAACTACTCTGTTCCGGATGGGGTTAACCCTGCTAGTGTTTCGGTTACAGTTAACTTTAACACGGTTGCGGCTAACTCATACACAGTTACGACGGTTGCTCCGGCGACCGGTTCGGGAAGCTTTCCGGCCGGTGCTTCGGTAACGGTTCAAACTCCTACAACACATCCGACAAACGGCGCGCCGTTCACAGGATGGGAAACGTCGGGAACAGCTGTTTCGATTCCAAACTCTGCTACGGCGGCGTTTACGATGCCCGCTGGCAACGTAACGGTAACTCCGAAATATGGTTCGGCAACGATAGCGAACATCTCGGTTAGCGTTAGCCCGTCGGGAGTGGCCAACGTTTCAACCTCGGCTTCTACATATAACATTGGATCGGGACAAACCGCAACGTTCACAGCAACCGCAATCGACGCAACAAACACATTTAGCCATTGGCAGATAGGAAGCCAAACGTTCACACAAAATCCGTTGACGATTAACTGTGACGATTACAGAGGAAACCCTGATATACACGCAATTGCATATTATACAGACGACAGACATAAAATTACTGTTCAAGATTCGACAGGCGGCGAAGCAACCGCAAGCGCATCAAGCGCGGCGGGCGGCGAATCGGTTAAATTTACAGCGGACGCCGATTCGGGTTATTATTTTGAACGTTGGTATATCTCTCCGTCAAATTTCCCGTATGCCGACACGGTAGACCTTACGAGTTCAACCGTTATCATAACAATGCCGGACGGTCCGGTTGGCGTTCAAGCTATCTTTGAAAGCTCTGCGCCCCAAACAGTTACGACATACGACCTTATCTTAAACGCAGATCCCGGCGGTTCTATAACCCAAGGTATCGGCGGAAAATATGCCTCGGGACGCGAGATCTCGATTGCGGCAGTTGCAAGCGAAGGCTTTGTGTTTGACGGTTGGCAGATAAGCGGCGGAACAATCGAGGACGAAACCGCGCTTGAAACAACGTTTACAATGCCCGCGAAAGATTCTTCAATCGTTGCGAAGTTTATCTCGGACGGAACGGTCCCTGAAGAGGGAGAACAGTTCTCGATAACCCCCGGAACGGTTATGGGCGGCCAGATAACGATAAATCCGTTAAACGCGGCAGAAGGTACCCCAGTCACCGTTCAAGCGGTACCGGACGAAGGCTATGTGTTCTCGAGTTGGAGCAGTAATGAAGGCGTTACGTTTGCAAACCCCAGCGAAGCTTCAACGACGTTCACGATGCCGGGAAGCACAGCAACGATAACAGCTGTGTTTGAACCTGTGGAAGAAGAATCTTCCGGTTTAACTTGGCTTTGGATACTGCTTGCGATACTTGGTATTCTTGGCGTTGCCGGCGGTATAATAGCGTTTGTACTTGGCAAAAAGAAATCTAAAAACGACGATGACCTATATGGTGGATACGGCGGATATGATAACGGCTATGGAAATAACCAACAACAAGGTTATGGAAGCTATGGTTCCAACACCGGACAAATAGGATATGGCACAGGATATGTCGGCGGACAAGGCGCAAGGGCACGAAACAAAGGAAACACCCAAACGCTTGAAGATCCGTACGGATACAACAACGGACAACAACCCGACGAATATGGCGCAGATCCTTACGTAGACCCGTATGCTGGGGAAGGGCAATACCAAGATCCATACGCGGCGGCCGGACAATATGACGAAAACGAACAGTATGATCAACAACAGTATTCGGAAGGATATGACGACGGTCAAGGCTATTCGGAAGAGGGCGCATATGGCGAAGGATACGAAGGCGGATATGTTGCCGGAGAACAAGAGTATGCCGAAGAAGGTTCAGATTATTCGGACGGCGGCTTTAGCGGCTACGACGGATATGACGACGAAGAATAAA
>CAYJFO010000135.1:0-4414 GCA_964369645.1 uncultured Oscillospiraceae bacterium
TCGATAATCGTTCTTTGCGCCGCAATGAGTATCCTTATACACTGGGAGATAGGAACGCTTCAAGAAGCACAAGAAAAAACCGCCATGCTTGACGGAAAGTTAACCGAAGAGGAAAAAGAACACGCAAAGAAACTTAACGAACTTCACGAAATTTAACAAAACACTAGTACTATTAACACTTAATATTATAATACCAAAAAAACCGAGATTTCGTTTAAAACGACAACGCTGTCTTTTTAATTCGAGAAATCTCGGTTTTGTTTAGTTGTTCTTTTTATATAAAATCTTGGAGCGAACTCCCGTTTCTTGTTTTTCCCCTAACTGATGTCTAATGTAAGACGGGGTTAAGCTATGAAGGATTGCTTGGTCTTTTGTTATTCGCCCCGCTTTGTAGAGTTCGAGAATTCCGTTATCCATGCTAATCATCCCCTCCGAACGACTTCCTTGGATAACCGAGTTAATCTGGTGGGTTCGCCCGTCGCGTATAAGCGTTCTGATAGCTCCGTTACAATGCATAATCTCAAAAACAGGCGCTACCTTTCCGTCGGTCGTCGGAATAAGCTGTTGACACACTATCGTTTTAAGTATCATAGAAAGTTGCATACGCACTTGGTTTTGTTGGTTTGCCGGAAAGCTGTCAACCAGACGGTCGATAGAGTTTGCGGCTCCTAGCGTATGGAGCGCCGAAAAGATAAGGTGTCCCGTTTCGGCGGCGGTTAGCGCTATGTTAATTGTCGCCGAGTCGCGAAGCTCGCCTATCAAAATAACGTCGGGGCTTTGGCGCAACGCGGCACGAAGCGCCACAGGATAGTCCCCCGTGTCAAGCGATATCTCCCTTTGGCTGACTATGCTTTTGTTGTGTCTGTGAAGGTGTTCTATTGGGTCTTCAAGCGTTATAATGTGTGCATTGCGGTTGTTGTTTATCCAATCGAGCACACAAGTTAGAGTTGTTGTCTTTCCGCTACTTGATGTTCCGGTTACAAGCACAAGCCCACCTTGGTTTGAACCCAATTTTAAAACCTGTTCCGGTATACCAATTTCGTCCGCCTTTGGAAGCGAAAAAGCAATTACACGGATAACCGCTGCAAGCGAACCACGTTGAATATAGGTATTAACCCTAAAACGCGAAACCTTTTCAAGCGAAAACGAAAAATCGTCGTCACAGCTTTTCTCTAGCTTTTCAGGATCTCGCCCCGCTAGGTTATATATCTGCATAACAAGTTGTTCGGTCTGCTCGGGTTTTAGTATCTCCCCTTGTTCCAAACTCTCTACTTGTTTATTAATCTTAAAGCTAATCGGTCGACCCGCGACGATAAAGATATCGACTGCTCCAAGTTGTATTAACGTTTTAAGAATCTCTTGAATTTCCATTTCACAAAAACCTTCATCATTAAATTTATTGTAAAGCGTTAGGGCATAAAACGAGTTTGTTTTATGGTCTAAAGCTTATATAAGTTCTATCTGCCACGACAGGCGAACAAGTGGTTTTGATATATCAAAAGGAACCTCTATTGCGGCGTTTATTATTTTTTTGTTGTCTATTTCGATTTTAAATTCCACAACGATAGCGTCATCTTGACTGTTTGAAACGGTATATCCGTTTTGTTTGTAAAAAGTCTCGAAACTTTTTGGGTCAAACTCGTCAAATGTTTCGGCTTGAAGATAACCGGCTCGCAACTCGCTTATGTCTTGAACAGTTTTTTCCGCGAGATAGTCCGCGTCATAATAGTTTGAAATCGACACAGCGGTTTTGTTTGAAAGGTTAAGATCGCTTCGCGCGCTTGACACGATTAATGTTGAAAACGACGTTAAAAGAAGCATTGTAAAAAAGGTTATGAGTGAGGCTAGGCCTATCGTCACAACTGAACGTTTTTTTTCCATCGTCATATCCCCCTTTCGGAAAACTTAGCGACCGAAAGCGAAAATATCTCTTGTTGATTTGATTTCACGGTTATGTCGGCATACGACATGTCGTTGTTTGTCGAAATGTCAGCGGCGACAACAAACCCCATTTCATCTAGCTGTTCCGAACGGTTCCAACGCTCATCAAAATAAAGATAAACTGTGTCTTGTTCAAGCGTTCCTTCGACGGTATCTTGAAGTACGTAAACGTCCCCGTTCGACGACTTAAATGCCTCTGCTAACGTTTGCGCTTCTATCGACGCGCGCGATATGTCACGGCTTTGTTTGCTTAAAACTGTTCCATATATAAAAAGGTTTATACAAATAGCCGCCGCTATCGTAAAAAATAAACAGTTAAACATAAGCTCGAACAAAAAATATTTTGAACGGTTGTGGTTTTGGTTCATTGCAAAACCCCCGTTTCTCTCGTTTCAAGGTATACGCTTGAACTAAACACATTCCCTTCATTGTCGGTTAGCTCTATCGTTATCAAAGAATTTTCTGACATCGAAAGTTTCATATCTTGCGCCGGAATTATCTTTTGCCCAATGTTGTATGCAACCGTCATATCTTCTGCTAGCAAAACCTCTTTAAGATAACTATCTTCAACGTATATCCATGTATTGTATATCGTCCCGTCAAAATCCCTTGAAAGCACAAGCGCGTCCGATTGTTCGAGCGTTTCGATAGCTACGCTGTCGATGTTTTCCGATTGACGAATCTTTTCAGTTATATACAAAACTGTGGTTCTAAACGTATAGTTAAACTCGGTCGCCTCTACATTTTTTTGATATACATTAGCGCCCGTTATCGCCAAAAAAAGCGCACACAAAGTATAGAACCCAAACAGCCCCAAAACAAATATAAGTTCCGATGAACTACTCCTTTGTTTATCCATGTTACCTCTTTTTAAACGATATTTTTAACTTGGCGGCACAACTGATTCGTTTTGTGTCCGGCCGCCACGAACTATAGCCGGTTTTTCAAAAATACCGATGTTTGCGGCAAAAGGTTATCCCCTAAATTTTCGTAATGCACAACAAACGTTTCGCTGTCATACGTGAAACCATATTCATTAATCAAAACATCAAGCGACTCGGGATAGCTTCCCTCTATCGCATAATGTTGGATAGTCATGCGCATAAGCCCCGACTCCAAAACTTCAAGTTGTTGTTTTGCGATATCGATTGAAACGTCGTTTATAGCGACATAAAAAGCATAGATAATAACCAAAAACATCAACAAAAAGAATATAGGCCCGCATTTTGATAGTATATTTAATATTTTTTTCAAATAAAACATCTTTATCTTCCCTTACGTTACCCTACGCTACATGCTTGAAAGAATACTTGTAAGTGGCAACATAACCGAAATCATAACCATTCCAACTAGTACACAAAGAACCCCGACCATCAATGGCTCGACAATCGCAAGAAGTTTTCCGATATGTCGTTCGGTTTCGTCATAGTAACTTTCCGCAACACTCATAAGCATCTCACTTGACGAACCGCTTCGCATACCGGCAACAACAATGCTGTTGTAGCTTTCGTCAAAGATCTTGCTTTCTATTATAGCCTCTACCAAGCCTTCGCCGTCTTCTATATGTTTCAATATCTTGTTTATACGTTTTTGCGCCGTCTTGCCTGTAACTATGATGCTCGAAAACTCAAGCGCGTTTAATATATCAAGGCCGCTTGACAACATCAGCGACATGCCAAAAGCAAAATGGTTTGCGCTTTCATAATATGAAAGTTTTTTTGTCAAAAAAGAGCGATCGTAGATATACGAAAGGGTTTTCCTCCCTCGTTTTGTTACACGAAGCAAGATAATCGCCGCTATTATCACAACAACAACCCCAACAATCACTAGCGAATAACGGTTTAAGTTGTTGCCTATATTAAGCAAAAGTGACGAAATCGGGTTAAGCGCTAACCCTAGCTGGCTAAAAACCTGTTCAAAGACCGGCATAACCTGGGTTAAAAGCACAAATATAACCGCAAAAACCATAGTTGCCATCGCAAGAGGATAAACAACGACCGAGCGAATGCTTCGCGCAACCCTGTCTTTTCCTTTATAATATTCATTTAGAGCAAGATAAACGTTTTCGAGCCTTCCCGTTTGTTCCCCAACTTCGACCATACCACAAGCATAATCAGGAAAAACCTTTGTCTCATAAAGCGCAAGCGAGAACGCTTGTCCGTTTACAACGTTTTCCGATATAACGCTTAGAAGGCGTTTTGCTGTTGCGCTTGGGGCGTTAGTCGATATAATAGTCAAGCTTTCCCAAGTCGAGATCCCGCTCCTTGAAAGCACAGCAAGTTGTTCGAAAAAATTTGCAAGCTCAAGCGTTGAAAACACTTTATATTTGTCTTTCTTTTTTGTATCAGACATATTTACAGTCCTTTATAAAATAAATTGCATCGAGTTTAAAACAAAAGAAATTTATAGAATTGCAAACCGGTTTCTTCGCCGAAGTAACCGTTAATAGAAATACATCGCGTTGTAGTTCGTT
>CAYJFO010000136.1:0-4354 GCA_964369645.1 uncultured Oscillospiraceae bacterium
CTTGGCGACGTTATGAAAGAATCGGCAAAAATTGCGGTTTCTCTTTCGAGAACGTTGACAGGCAAATATAAGGTGCCCGAAAACATTGCAACAGGTATCGACATTCATATCCATGCCCCCGAAGGCGCTGTGCCAAAAGACGGACCTTCCGCCGGCGTTACGCTTATGGTGTCTCTGGTTTCGGCGGTTATAGCTGCCCCGATAAAAAAGAAAGTTGCAATGACAGGCGAGGTTACACTTAAAGGAAACGTGCTTCCAATCGGAGGGCTTAAAGAAAAATTAATAGCGGCATTTAAAGAGAAGATGACGTCGGTTATAATTCCGAAATCTAATCTTTCAGACCTTGAAGATGTGCCAACAGAGGTTAAAAACGCGTTAACAATTATTCCAGTTGAAACAATAACAGAGGTTTTGGAATACGCAATTCCATTTACCAAAGAAATACCTTTGGTAGAAAAAATAATTGAAACAAAGATACCCCTCGAAGCTAAAAAAGAGGTTGCTTCGAGGATTTAAAAAGGGTGATATATGCATTTTAATAAGGTTGAATTTAGTAAGGCTGTTGGTTTTGCGGAACAGCTTCCTCATTCGCTTAAGATAGAAGTTGCTTTTTGTGGCCGCTCAAACGTTGGGAAATCCTCGTTGCTTAACAAAATATGTAATAGAAAGAAACTTGCTAAAGTAAGCGGAACCCCCGGGAAAACAACAACAATTAATTTCTTCACGGTTAATGAAGAGGTTGACATAGTAGATCTTCCGGGATACGGATATGCAAAACGTTCCGAATCAGAAAAAATCCGCTGGTCAAAGCTTATGGAAGAATATTTCAATTCAAACAGGAATATTGCTATTGTTTTGTTGCTTCTCGACAGCAGACACAAGATAAGTGCTGATGACAAAACTATGCTTGATTTTTTGGATCAGACAGATGTTCCGTTTATAGCCGTTTTGACTAAAGTAGACAAGTTGAAAAAAAGTGAATTTAAAACTGTTATAGAACGTTTTCAAGAGCAGATAGGGGAGTATTACCCCGTCGACATAATTCCTATTTCTTCCGAAGTTGGGACGGGAATTGGAACTTTAGTTGAAAAAATAGTCGAGATAATCTACCCTGCTGAAATTGAATAGAAATATAATAAATCAAAACCCGGCAACTTATCGCTTTTTTACGAGAGTTGCCGGGTTTAAATTGTTAAAATGAGATATACTTTTGTAAAAATCGTCTTTTATATTTAAGCTTAGAATAATCAAGGATTTTTTTAACAAACACCGCGTCCGAAAAACCTCCGACAACTCCAACTATCGGAATACCTTGTATAAACTTCATAACTAAAAGTTCCGTAGATAAAACATCTGTGACGCCCTCAATCTTCGTTTTTTGATCATAGCCTTGCGGCGGAATGGGGAAGGAGATAAAATCATTTATTACTCTGTTTCGTTCTATCGCAGCGTCACCGTATGAAAGCGATGCTTCGATTAAACTTAAAATAAAATACCTTTCGGTTTCGCTGTCATAATCAAAACCATAGTATAGAGAAGTTTCATAGATCCCTTTTAAAACCATACCAATAAATATTGGTATATCGGGAAGTCCAATTCCAAAAACTCCAAGTCCAATTCCTTTTACTCCCGAAATTATGACATTTTTAGTTTCCGATTTGTTGGTCAAATTTTCAAAAGTTTTTAATCTTTTTCTGTCTTGTTTTAAAGAAAAAGAATATCTATTAACTTTAAAGTTGTGTTCGATCTCTTGCTTGTTATAGCTTTTTTCTATGATACCAACACCTTTTTCAAAAACTATATTAAACGACATAGTGAAAGCAGATTTTAATGTTGATATAAGTTTTTCGGGAACCTTTTCTGAAACAAGCGCATCAAGCTTGGTCTGTTTCTTTTGTTCGCTTTTTAGTAAGAAATTATTTTCCTGCTTTAGCATAACATCCCATTGTTTTTCAATCGCTTTTTTGTTCATATCGTTTCTCCTTAAATCATCTTCATCTTTGGTGGTGATTTAGGAATACTCCTTTTCAAACTTCGTTAGACATTTTGCACTAATGGTGCAAAATCGGTAGTATTTCTTGTGTTTTAAGCTTCATCTAAAAATAATTTATATTAGATGTAGAATAAATTTAATTATAAATTTACAAAAAGAAAATTCACAAAAAAGTATTGAATACCCCCCGTTAAACAAGAACAACAAAATGGCGAGTATCGCCATTGCAAGCTTTTTGCAGTATGCAGTTTATAAAGCGCAAAAAGCGGCACGGGTTTTTAGGGCGTGTGTCGCCCTAAATCGTTGAGGGGGTTAAGGGGGTGTCGGGGGGCAAAGGGGGAGATTCGAAACTCCCCCTTGCCACCTGACAAAAAAAATCTAAAAAGTTTTATACTACAGATTATATACGATTTAAGTCGCCGCCCGATGGGCATGGATTATTTCGGGTAGCTCTGCCGCAAGACAGAAATTATATAAATAAGGGGGGCACGCAAATATATTTGCAATAGCCCCCTTTTTTACAATGTTGTAAAATTTTCAAAACAGATATTAATTTTTAAACAAGTCCCGAGACAACAAAGGCCTTGTTGTCGCTATTCCATGTTATTTCTTTACACATTATACTGGAATTTTCATCATTTATCAAGGGGCAGTATTCACATTGGGTGTCTTTGTTATAAAATTTCTTGTGACAGGTTAATCCGCGAGTGTTAACAATTTTATCCCTTGCTGACGAATTCATGTAATATGGTTTAAAGGTTTCTTTGTTTATAACATATATCGGGAGATCAAGCGATTCAAGCACCGCCATCGAATGTATCTTTTGATCTAATGTAGATTGAGCCAAAAAGCTATTAAGAAGAAAAACCGACATTGTTTTACATGTTTCAATCAATGTACTGTGTGCAGATTCTTTGAAGTTTTGTGAATCTGCAATGTTTTGTTCAAAACAAATATATCCGTAAAGCAAGGTTCCATATTTAATAGCATACATATATCTAATAGTATTTTTGTCTTTGTTTTGCTCAATTGCAAAATCTTCGTTACTAAAAAGCTGGTGGATGCCCATAACTTCTTGAAGAGAAGCTGTTTTGTCTTCCGGAATCTCAAAATCTTTATTTTTACTCCAGTTGAAAAGATGTGACATTCTATGGTCTTCGTAATCAATCTTTAATACATGTGCGTTACAAAAATTATATTGTTCACAAGTAAGATGTAAAACCGAGTGAACAGAGTTTTCAAGGTCTTTTGTTGTGTAAAGTAACGAGAAGATATATTCTCTAAAATTGCTTTTTAAGTTTTTACCAACACCCTTATCCTCGATTTCGGTTCGAGTTGATTTATATTGTGACTTTTCTTCGCCTGTGAAAAATGTGTATCCATTTTTCCCGTCTGCCTTGGTGTTGTAAAGAGCGACGTCGGCGTTTTCATAAATAACTTCAAAGTCAGTGACATCTTCGGTGGTCGCGATTCCAATACTTGCCGAGATGTTAACAGTTTGATCCTTTTGTTTATATGTTTTTTTGAATTTTTCACAAACAGCTTTTGCTCGCTCTTCTAAAACTTCTTTACTTTTGTAATTCTTTAAAAATACAAAGAATTCATCTCCACCGACACGCCCGATTATATCGCTTTTTTGAAAGACAGATTTTAACGCGTCGCTGAGCTGAGACAAAACCGCGTCGCCATAAAGGTGGCCAAACGTGTCATTAATAGTTTTGAAAAAATCAACGTCGATAATCATTAACGCACCGTTTTTAAACGAGTTTCCTTTAAGAAACTTTTTTATCAAAAGTTCAGTAGTTTTTTTATTGTACAGACCGGTTAACCCGTCTCTTTGACCGGCTATCTCGGTTTGTTTAACAAATTCATGCAGTTTTACATATGCGTTTACCCTTGCTTTAATGATACTATCTTTAAAAGGTTTTGATATATAATCAATTGCGCCAAGATTTAAACCTTTTTCCTCACTTTCGTCATCACCAAGTCCGGTTATGAAGATTACCGGTATCGTGCGGTATTCGTCACTCGCTTTGAGCTTTTCAATTATCTGAAAACCGTCAAGTTCAGGCATAATAATATCGAGAAGTATAAGATGTGGTTCGGCTTGTTCAAGTATATCAAACATCTCTTTGCCACTTGAAGCACAAAGAATTTCATGTTCATCACCGAGAAGTTTCGTTATATACATTCTATTCACTAAGCTATCATCAACAACTAAAATTTGTTTCATTTTAATCTCCTATTAATTGAGCTTAAGCTCAAATATATAATCTCTACCTTACGGCAGAACTTTTATAAATAATCTTCACCTTCGGTGAAGCTATTGGAAATACTCCTTGCCTTGCTTCGCTCGGCATT
>CAYJFO010000137.1:0-4349 GCA_964369645.1 uncultured Oscillospiraceae bacterium
GGAATGGGACAGGCTCAACCGGAACCGTCTCCTATGCAATTTGGCGGAATGGGGCAGATGCAACCAGAACAACAGTTTGGCCAATTTGTGCCAGCGTCTACTCAACCATTTGGACAAGGTTCCCTTCAACCCGACATCGTCGGTGGATACCAACCGTTAGCGCCTATACCGGGCCAGTTCTCGCAACAGGGCGACATGCAGTTTAACACACAACCGCCCGTGATACAACCGTTAGCGGAACAGTCCAATCCATATATGGGACACAATACCGGAAGCTTTTCTTTGCAACCGCCGTCTTCCCCTATGCAAGCTGCGCAAGGACAGATTGGACAGGCTGTAGATGGATTTTCGGCAGTAAACGCGCTGTCAAATAGTTCTGGAAACTTTGCTGGAATGTTTGGTGCGCTTGGAAATGTCAATACAGAAACGTTCAGCCCAATACAAAATCCAATGGTTCAACCGCCTGTTATGCCTCCGCTTCAAGGATTTGGCGCACAGCAACCGCAACAACCACAAAGCGGCCCGCAAAATCCGCAACAAGGATATAACCCATATGTAGGACCACAAAATTAAATATTATTTAATTGATGACTTAAAAAGGTGTCGGCAAAAGCCAATTACATGGCGGTGCCGACACCTTGTTTTTTTGTTAGTCGTGTCAATAAATTAATAATAAAAAAAGTTTTGAAAAACATCACGTTTAAAAAAGAAGAAATAGGCATGCAAAACGCGGAGCGGGTTTTTAGGGCGGGTGTCGCCCTAAATCGTTGAGGGGGTTTCGTGGGGCTAAGGGGGAGAATCGAAACTAACCCTTGCCACCTGACAAAAAACGTTTCTTAGAAATCGATTATGTTTTGTAAAAAGAAATCTTCTTGTTTTGGTTATCGCATTAGGCCAAGCGGCATAAATTCTTCCGAAACGACATAGCTTTGTCCTGTCTTTTTAACCGCGTAAACGGAATATTCCTCCCCTGTTTCAAGAGACGTTATCGGAATGTCTGCTGTTAAATCGGTGTAGACGCCGAATTCCGTCGCTTTAGCTTTGAAAAATATCTCTTCGCCGTCTGTGTTTGATTTTAACATCAAAAGATATGTGCTTTGTTTGTCAATCATGTTGTCAAGCCTATATTCTATATGTATATATGTTGGTATAAACGGGCTTTCGGTTGCTTGTAGTTTTTTGGGGCGAAAACTTTGTTGCGAGGAAACTGTTATATCTTGCGTTGAAAAACCAAAGACATAGTATCCCGACGCGATGTCCACAAGCGACATAGTTATGTCATCCGCGATGTGTTGTTTTAAAAATATGTGTTTTAAATCGTAGCTTTTGCTGTCCACCAAAAATACATTGTCAAGTTGGATAAGCGCACGATAGGGTGAACCGTCTATGCCGTAGTTTTCCAACACAGCGTTTTTAACAGGCGAGCCGGTGTCCCATCCTCCAAGAAAATAGACGTTTTCAAAAATTCCGGTTGGTGGAGCGACCAAAACGTGGGCGGCGTTTTCAACCGCCGGAGCGCCCAAAAGATCGAAAAGATAAAGGTTTTGTTTGTTGTTTGAAACGTCGTTGTAAACCGAAAAAAGTTCGGCGTCATATGATTTGCCGTCAAAGTTGTTTGACTTAATCGTGTCGTTTTGATAAAAATTAGCGTTGAAAATTAACAAAGGTAGGAAAATAAAAACGATATAGCCAATTCTTTGTTTTGTTTTTCTTTTGTAGTTTACACAGATTAAAACTAAAATCGATATCATAAACGTCATTATTAGCCCGTCGTTTACCCAACGAGTTGTCCGCCCAATTGCACACATCGCAAGGAATAGCGACAAAAACCCGAAATATAAAATCGGTAACATATATCGATAGTTTTTGTGTGTTATAAATATCCCTAAGACCGCGACAACCGACATGAACAAAAAGTTAGAGCTTAAAACTATCTCGTCAAAAAGTTTTGAAAACGATTCGGACACAGAAAATGTGTCAGAACTTTGGCTGTCTATGCTTGCTATCGCCTGCAACGTTTTTGTCGAGAAAAATTCAAGGTCAGAAAAGCTCCAATCCTCTATCAATGCGATGTCGTTTTGGCTTAACTCTAGTTGTTGATATTGTTGTTCAAACGTTTCATAATCCGGAAGCGAGTAGTCGGAAAGCGAAACGCGGGCGTCAAGGTATTGTTTGTATTCGCGAGCGACTTCGTTTGTTGAATAAAAAATAGTGTTTATAATAAAAAACAACGACACGACACCTAGCGTAATTAGATAGTTGAATATTGTTTTTTTGTTTTTTTGAAAGAGGTCTTTGATGTTGTCATACTTTTCATAAAAAAGAACTAACGCCAACACGACAAAAAACGCCGTACCCATGCCGAATAAAAACGCCGAAAACCGTATAAAACTTGAAACAAGCAACATGCAAAGCCCAATAATAAAAACCAATTTCGATTTTAGAGCTGACGAAAAGTATATAGCGAGCGCCCCGCAAAACGTCGAGATTATCGCGACCTTTGTGTAGTGTAGCGAAAGATATGCGGTCGGTGTTATAAAAAAAACAAGCCATATAACAAGCCCGGAGCTTGGGGCGTTTGAACAAAGTTTTAACAAGACATAGGTTAAACAGCTAAACGAACAAAACAAAAGCAACCATTCGGTTATCGTTATAAAGTTAATCAAAGGAAACACGGAATATAAAATTCGCAAAACTTCGCCAAACAGGATGTTTGTGTAGACGGTAATCGACGTTCCTTCGCCATACGCCGTTCCGAGGAGCATGTTAAGTAGATAGTCGTCGTTGTTCATTGGCCGCGGAACAAAAAGCAAAAGACAGATTGTAAGCGCTATTGTGTTATAAAACAATGCAGTTAAAAGCGGTTTTTGCTTTACAATATTAAAAAAAGATATTTTTTTCATCTCGTTAATACTCCTTTTGAATAAGTATATCACAATACCATTTGAAAGTGTAAAACTGTTTTGTGATATAAAGCAAGATAGTTTAAGAAAAAAGTCATTTTTTGGGGTGTTTTGTGATATATTATACTTTGATTTTTAATAATTTTATGATAATATATTTAATGGAACAAAAAGAAAGGTTATATAGCTTGAAATAAAGTTTCAAGCATAAGTTTTGTGTTTTTCGGTCAAGACGATAATTGAAAATTTTTTAATATAAAACTGTTGTGGCAAAACCGCGCAAAACATCAAAAAAGGAATGGATATTTTTATGAATAGAGTTTTATTGATATTTTTAACGATTGTTTTAACTATATCGCTAGCCGCTTGCGGCGAACCGCAAGGTGACGGAGATCGTGACCCAACCCCCAACGTATTTGAAACAACGGCGGACGGAACCGATGTTTTCGACGGAAATGTTTCAACGATAGACATGTCTAACAAACAAAAAGGTTACGTCATGGTTAAATACGGTGGTGATAAAAGTAAGATTAAACTTCAAGTCAACAAAGATGGCGGAGCCGTCTACACATATGACCTTGACGCAAACGGACGATATGAGGCGTTTCCGTTGTCGCTTGGAAGCGGAAACTATACCTTTGTTATAAATGAAAACATCTCGGGGAACAGTTACGCCGTTGTAGATTCAACGACGTTTGAAGTTACGTTGGAAACCGAATTTTCGCCGTTTTTGCATCCAAGTCAATATGTAAGCTTCCTGCCCGAATCGGCAATCGTTCCGTTGTCGCAAGAGCTTGCGACGGGAGCTTCGACCGACCTTGACGTTGTCACGTCGGTGTATGAGTATGTTGTTGAAAATATCGAATATGATTATGAAAAAGCGGACGCAGTAGACACATTTTATATTCCAAGCATCGACGAAACGTTGACGACAAAAAAAGGCCTTTGCTTTGACTATGCCGCCGTTATGACTTCGATGTTGCGTGTGCAAGGGATACCGACCCAGCTGGTTATTGGATATGCAGGGGAGACATATCATGCGTGGCTTAGTGTATACACCGAAGAAACCGGCTGGATAAACGATATGATAGAGTTTGACGGCGAAGAATGGGTTCGCCTTGACCCGACGTTTGCTTCAACCAACGAACAAAATCCGGATATATACCAGTATATCGGAGACGGAACGAACTACAACGCGATGTATTTCTATTAACGGTTACTTCGGCGAAGAAACCGGCTGGATAAACGACATGATAGAGTTTGACGGCGAAGAATGGGTTCGCCTTGACCCGACGTTTGCTTCAACCAACGAACAAAATCCGGATATATACCAGTATATCGGAGACGGAACGAACTACAACGCGATGTATTTCTATTAACGGTTACTTCGGCGAAGAAACCGGCTGGATAAACGACATGATAGAGTTTGACGGCGAAGAATGGGTT
>CAYJFO010000138.1:0-4341 GCA_964369645.1 uncultured Oscillospiraceae bacterium
CGCTTAAGACCAAAGACGGCTATGACTTTTTCGGCGGGGTTTCAAGGGCGGTTGAAAAACGCAACAAGGTTAAATCAAGGATAATTGGAGCGGCGTTTGCTGATCTTATAAAATCTGCCGATAATCTTGTCGTAATGGGGCACAAGATGTCCGATCTCGATTCGCTTGGGGCTTGCGTCGGTGTCATGAGAATAGCGAAGTTTTACAACAAACAAACAAAGATAGTTTTTGATCCGACAGCGACAATGGCGCTTCCGCTTTATGACAGGCTTATAAAAGAAGGCTATGGCGACTGCTTTGTTTCGCCGTCCAACGCTTTAGACGAATATACAAAAAACACGCTTGCCGTTGTGGTAGATTGCCACACACCGGCACAGCTTGACCGACCGGAACTTATAAACATGGCGGCTAACATTGTCGTAATAGACCACCATCGCAAGATGGTAAACCACATAGACAACGCGGTTTTGTTCTACCATGAAGCGTATACCTCGTCGTGTTGTGAGATGGTTACAGAACTTCTTCAAGCGCTGGGTTCGGTTAACATGAAACCGACAAAGGTCGAGGCAATTGCGCTTATGGGCGGCATAATGCTAGACACTAAAAACTTTTCGGTGAGAACCGGTGTCCGAACGTTTGATGCGGCCGCTTATCTTAGAAAACTAGGCGCAGACAGTTCAGAGGCAAAACTTTTGTTTGCGACGGGGCTTGACGTGTACTTAAAAAAGACCGAGGTTGTATCGTCAGCACGCATGTACAAAGGCTGTGCGATTGCGGTTTCGGACAATCTTTCTAACCAGCTTGCCCTTGTCATTCCGCAAGCGGCGGATGATCTATTAAGCATCGAGGGCACAAAGGCTTCGATAGTAGCGGTTAAAAAGACCGACAAGATGTATCGTCTTTCGGCGCGGTCGTTTGGGGAACACAACGTCCAACTTATTATGGAACTTATGGGCGGAGGCGGAAACCAGATGATGGCGGGCGCCGAAGTAGAAGCGAAAAATACAACCGAAGTAATAGCAAAGATGGAAAAAGCTATTGACGAATATTTGAATTTGAACAATTAATTTTTAAGGTAAGTTTAAAGTATAAAAAGTAATATTATTATCTATAAAAGAAACAAGAGGGATTTTAAAATGAAAGTAGTTTTGCTTGAAGATGTAAAGAGCATAGGGAAAAAGAACGAGATTGTAAACGTATCAGACGGATACGCGAGAAATTTTTTGTTTCCGAGAAAACTTGCAAAAGAAGCAACGGCGGGAGCGGTTGGCGAAGTCAACGCCAAAAATGAGGCGATAGCGCGCCAAAAAGCGATTGAACTTGACGAAGCGAAAAAGCTTGCGGAAAAGATAGAAGGCAAAGAGATAAAAATTCAAGCAAAAGCCGGAACAAACAACCGTCTTTTTGGATCTGTCACGTCAAAAGAGATAGCTGAAGAGATTGAAAAACAACTTGGTGTTGAAGTAGATAAAAAGAAGATAACTGCGGCCGAGATAAAGGCTTTTGGAAACTACGAAGCAACCGTTAAACTCCATTCCGGAGTGTCAGCAAAACTTAAAGTTGCTGTGGAAGCATAAAGCAATTTTTTTGTCCAAAACAACAAAGCAAAGAAAGGAACAGCTTTTAAGTGGAGCAAAAAACAAACTTCAATTTTGAAGCTATGGGAATAAACGCCCCGTTTTCAAGCGATGCGGAACAGGCGGTCATAGGGGCTATTATAACCGATTCCTCAACCCTTTACGAGGTTATGGGGATTTTGTCTGCGGAGAATTTTTATCATCAATATAACAAACAGATCTTCAAAGAGATAGTTTTGATGTTTACCGCCGGAAAACCGATTGACTTTGTTACGGTGTTTGACGCGGTGTCTATCGCGGGAGTTTTTGAAAATGACGGCGACGCAAAAAATTATCTGTACGGAATAACACAATCGGTTCCGACCGTCTCAAACGTTGGGACGTATGCGCGAATTGTGTATGATAAATATCTTTTAAGAGCGCTTATAATAGCGTCAAAAGAGATATCTGAACAAGCGTCGGATCAAAACGAAACCGCTTCAAGACTTTTAGACTTTGCGGAACAAAAGATATACGACATACGAAACGGAAAGAGTTCATCTGAACTTACCCACATTGAAGCGGTAATAATGGAGACGCTCGAACATCTTTCCAAGATTTCGGGACCCGATAAAAACAAATTCCTCGGACTTAAAACGGGATTTACCCACCTAGACAGCACCCTTACGGGGCTTAATAAATCCGACCTTATAATACTTGCGGCTCGTCCCGGTGTTGGAAAAACGAGTTTTGCACTTAATGTTTTGACCAACGTTGCAAAACAAAACGAACAAGCCTCGGTCGCTATATTCTCGCTCGAGATGACAAAAATGCAACTTGTCGAAAGAATTTTAAGCGCCGAATCTGGGGTTAACTCGTACCTTTTCCGAACGGGAGAGTTTAAGGACGACGACTTTACCAACATAGCGAGAACGTCGGAAAAAATAAGCAAATCACGTATTTTCATAGACGACACGTCAGGTATCTCGGTTACCGAGATAAAAGCAAAATGTCGGCGTGTCGACAACTTGGGACTTATAATTGTCGACTATCTCCAACTTATGGGGGGCGGCGGAAAGCGAAATGAATCGCGAAACCAAGAGATCTCGGACATAACAAGAGCGTTTAAAATTATGGCGAAAGAACTTGACGTGCCTATTATCCTTTTGTCCCAATTGAGCCGTGCCGGAGACAAACAACAAACCCCGAGAAAGCCTATGCTTTCCGACCTTCGCGATTCGGGTTCGATAGAACAGGACGCCGATATAGTGTTGTTTTTACACCGCGACAGGGTCGAAGAAGGCGAGATGGAACAAAGTTATCTTGAAGATATAAACCTAATCGTGGCAAAAAATCGTCATGGTGAAGTTCGCAACATAAACTTAAAATGGGACGGAAAACATACAAAGTTTTCTTCTGTGGAGTATATGCAGGATGCGTGATGTCGTTTTTAACTCTCTTGAAAAAAAAGGCATATCTTTTCGGGATAAAAACGTATTAATATGTGTTTCGGGCGGCGCGGATTCAATCGCGCTTGCAGACTTTGTTGTTCAAAACAAACAGGATCTTTTTATAAAAAAAATCTTTGTTTGTCATTTTAATCACGGAACACGCGATAAAGAAAACGTGTGGGAACAACAACTCGTAGAAGATTTTTGCAAGGAAAACGACGTGGAGTTTATTGTCGGTTTTGGGAGAATGAACGAGATGCCGCGCCCAAAAGGCATGTCGTTTGAAGTGTTTGCGCGAAATCTGCGACACGATTTTTTCAAACAGGTAGCACAACAAAACGACGCGTTAATCTTGACGGCACACAACATGAATGACCGCGCTGAAACGTTTTTTCTTAACACGATAAGGGGAAGCGGCCTTTCGGGTGCGCGCTCGATTGAGGCTGTTTCAAAACGCGCATATCGTCCGTTAATAGATGTATCAAGACAGCAAATAGAGGATTATTGTAAAAACCGCAATTTAAAATATGCGACCGACAGCTCCAACCTTTCGGAGCAGTATTCAAGAAACAAACTGCGTCTTTCGGTTTTCCCTAAACTTTTAGAGATTAACCAAAAGGCGGTTGAAAATATATCGAGATTTTGCGAGCTTTCGCATGAAGCGGAAAACTATATTGAAAAACAAACGAAAAAATTAATTGAAACTTGCGACAACAAAAATGGTGGATTTAAAACCGAACAGTTTCTTTTAGCAGATGAGTTTTTGCAAAAACAACTTTTGAAAAAATTGCTTTTTGAAAATTCCGACAACGTAACTGAAAAGATGGTTAATTTAACGCTAAAAGCCGTTAGGGATAAAACTACGGTTCAGGTTGAAAAAAACATTTTTTTTGTGTGTGAAAACGACGAATTTCGATTTGAAACCAAACAGCAAAACGAAAGCACGTTGCAATACCTAACGCAGTTTAAAAAGGGCAATTTAAAGCTAAACAGCATGTACAAAGCCGTCTGTGAAATAAAATTATTTGAATTTTCTCGGTTAAACGAAAAAAATTTAAAAAATGTTTACAATAATTGTCCTGATTGTGGTAAAATAGTTGGTGATTTACATTTTAGAACGAGAAAAGAAAAGGACGTTTTCAACTCTTATCGACGCAACGTTTCAAAGAAATTGAAAAAACTTTTTAATGAACTTAAACTTACCGAACAACAAAAGACGTTGTATCCCGTTTTGGCGGACGACGAAGGCGTTGTTTGGGTATACGGAGAAGGCGTAGATAAAAGAGTTGCGGCGGACGAAAAAACAAAATCAATTATTAATATAAAGATTACGT
>CAYJFO010000139.1:0-4202 GCA_964369645.1 uncultured Oscillospiraceae bacterium
TATAAACTGTTTAATGCAAAAAGCTTGTTTTTTATTATTTAACGGAAATTTTTTAAAAAAATTGAATTATAAAAAATAGGTTATTACAAACATAAAAATAACAAAACATATCTTTATTTTAATTATCATAAAAGATACTAAATACTAATTAAATTACTGTTGTTTTGTTGAAAAAATTACGTATTTATGTTATACTGCTATTTATATTAATTATTGTATTATTATTATATAGTTAACGGAATTTTAGTAGACGTGCTTTTTTAATTTTAATATAGATTAACTACCATATAAAGAGGGAACAAAATGGAATCGTTCGGACAATGTTACGAAATAGTGGCGGATCACCTAAGAGAAAAGATAACGGAAACTTCATACAATATTTTTATAAGTGGAATTGAACCTGTTTCTTTTGAAAATGGAGTTGCAACACTTTCGATAGCTTCGGACTTTTTAAAGACGACTGTCCAAGAAAGATATCAAAAATTTATCGAAGAAAGTTTTGAAGATATCTTAGGCTTTCCTGTTGCGGTTAATATTGTAAGCCGCGAATCTATGTCGGCGGGAAAAAATTCTCCTTTGAAAGGAATGCTTCCTCCAGTTTTATCTGGAGAATATGCCTATACGTTTGATACATTTATCGTAGGCGGAAGCAACCGCTTTGCCCACGCCGCCGCCCAAGCTGTTGCGGCAAACCCAGCCGGAGCTTACAACCCTCTTTTCATATACGGTGATAGTGGTCTTGGAAAAACCCATCTTTTAATGGCTATAAAAAACGATCTACTAAAAACCCATCCTGAATATAAAATTCTATATGTCGAAGGCGAAAGATTTACAAACGAACTTATCGCTGCGATTACACAAGGTAACACAGAACCGTTCCACAAAAAATATCGTTCGGCCGATGTACTTTTGGTTGACGATATTCAGTTCATTGGCGGAAAGGTTGCAACGGAAGAAGAATTTTTTCATACTTTTAATTCATTGTACAAACACGGTAAACAGATTGTACTTTCATCCGACAGACCACCAAAAGAAATTAAATCTTTAACCGATAGGTTACGCACACGTTTTGAATCGGGACTTCTCGCGGACATAAGCGCCCCCGACCTTGAAACAAGAATTTCAATTTTAAGAAGAAAAGCAAGTTTTATTGGACTTGAACTTACTGACGATGTCGCAGAATACGTAGCTTCTCATATAAAAGAAAATATTCGTCAACTTGAAGGCGTTGTAAAAAAACTCTATGCCTATCAACTTATGAACACATCAAAGCCAAATCTAACAAATGCACAAGCCGCCATAAAAGATCTTATGCAAGAACAACGTCCTATACCAATTACTATTGAAAAAATATTAGAAGAAATATCCAGAACATTTAACGTATCAACTATTGACATTCGTTCAAACAAACGCGACAGCGACATAGCAAACGCCCGACAGATTTCAATGTATGTAATACGTGAAGTTACGGGAATGACGATGGAAGACATTGGCGCCGAATTTTCAAACAGAAACCATTCAACCGTTACCCATTCAATAAAAAAAGTAGAAAGACTACTCGACACAAATAGCCATCTTAAAAACATGGTTGGCGATATAATTAAAAACGCAAAGATATAAAAGTTTTGAACAAATTATTAACTTTCAACTAAGATTTTCAACAATGTTAAAAACCAAACTTTAAGTTTTAAACATTTCAACAATTAATAAATAATTAATAAATAATTAATATTTACAATTTTCGAACTGTTTAAGCAGAAAATTTGAGTTTTAAACAAAATTAACAGCCCCTACTACTACTACTTGTTCTCTTTCTATATATACATAGTTTTTTAAAGTTAATCTAAAAATTAAAGAAAACTTTTTGGTTTTAAGAAAAATACAAAATGACCAACCAAATAAAACATAAATTATTTTATACCATATAAAAAAAAGAAGGTAAAAAGTTAAAATGAAGATAGTATGTAATCAACAAAATCTTTATGAAGCTCTTTCGGATGTTTCAAAAGCTGTTGCGGGAAAATCTGCCATACCTGCTATAGAGGGAATAATGGTAACCGCTAAAAACGGTAAACTAACGCTTACCGCTTATGATCTTGAGATTGGAATAATAACAAATATCGATGCTAACATAAAAGAAGAAGGCAGCGTTGTTATAAATGCGAGACTTTTTATTGATATGGTTAGAAAGATAGATAGCGAAAACGTTATTATAGAAACGGATGATAGTTTTAAAGTTCTTATAAAAGGAAACATTGCAAAATTTAATTTTTCGGGAATATCTCCGGAAGATTTCCCCGAACTTCCTAATCTTAATTCGGACGAAAGTCTCGAGATTGAATCGTCTAAACTTAAAGAGATGATAGACTACACTCTTTATGCGATAGCAACCAACGACCAAAAACCGGTTCACACCGGAAGTAAGTTTTGTCTTGAACAAGGAAAATTAACGATAGTTTCGGTAGACGGTTATAGACTTGCGGTTTGTGAACGCGAGGTTGAAAACCAAAGCGAGCGAAACTTTGTTGTTCCGGCAAAGACACTTTCGGAAGTTGGAAGAATTATAGGCGAAAAAGAAGAAATCGTTTATATAGGAACTGCAAAAAAATATGGAGTTTTCAAGATTGGTGAATACACAGTTTTAACAAGATTGCTTGAAGGGGATTTTATAGACTATAAAAAAACAATTCCGGCAATTGGAAAAACAAAGATTAAGATAAATGTTTCAACTTTAATAACCGCGGTTGAAAGAGCTTCGCTTTTAATAACCGATCGATTAAAAAGCCCAATTAAAATAAAATTTGAAGATAATATTGCCGTTGTAACGTGTAAAACTTCGTTGGGCGACGCATACGATGAACTTAATGTTGAGATAATAGGGGATTCGGTCGAGATAGGTTTTAACAACAGATATATAATAGACGCGTTAAGAAACAGCAAAAAAGAGGAACTTTATTTTGAGATTGGAACTTCTATAACCCCTATGAAAGTTTATCCTGTAGACGGAAACGATTTCTTATATCTTGTGTTACCGGTTAGGATTAAAGCGGATTAAAAAAAATGATTTTAATTTCACATAATTTAAAAGACTATCGAAATATTAACGAGATATACTTTGAACCGATAAACGGAGTAAACGTAATAAGCGGACAAAACGGACAGGGAAAAACAAATCTAATCGAAAGTATTTTTCTTTTGTCTGGAGCAAAAAGTTTTAGACCGGGAAAAGATGTTGATTTAATAAAAAAACAAAAAGATTTTTCTATAATTGAAAGCGAGATCGAAAGCGGAAAAAGAAAACAAACATTAAAATTTTCTATATCGCAAAAAGGCAGAAACGTTTCACATAACAAAGGCGAGCAGAAAAAAGCTTCGACTGTCGCCGGAGTTTTTGCGGTTTCAGTTTTTTCCCCCGAACATCTTAATCTTGTTAAAGGAACGGCGGCGGAACGAAGAAGGTTTCTTGATACTTGTTTAATGCAGATCTCAAAAAAATATCTTTATGAGATTAGAAATTATAATCGTTTAGTGGTACAAAAAAACAGTCTTTTAAAAGATTGTCGAAACATCTCGGCGGCGTATGACATGCTTGATGTTTTTGATCTTCAACTTGCAAAAAGTTGCGAGGTTATAACCGAGATTAGAAAAGATTTTTGCGAAAGCCTTAATCAAAAAGCGTCTGAGAGATATTCCGAAATATCGGACAATTCCGAAAATCTTTCATTAAGATATAATTCAACAGTTTTTGAACAGGACAATTTTGGAATAAACAACGTTTTAAAGATTTTTGAACAGACTCGAAAAGATGACATACGTTTGGGATTTTGTTCAAAAGGTCCACATCGCGACGATATAGAAATTTTAATCGCCGACAGTGAAGCAAGGTTTTTTGCGTCACAAGGTCAACAAAGAACCGCAGTTCTTGCGCTTAAACTTTCCGAGGCTGTCATAATGGAACAGGTTTTAAACGAAAAACCCGTTGTACTGTTAGACGATGTTTTGTCCGAGCTTGATAAAAACCGTCAACAACATCTACTAAAGAGCATAGTTGACATGCAAGCGTTTATAACAACGTGTGATAGCAGATTAATAGAAAAAAACATCGACACAAAGTTTTTTAATATAGAAAAAGGAAGAGTTGTTTAAAATGTACATCTACCTTGGTACAGATACCGTTGTTATGTCAAAAGAAATCATTGGAG
>CAYJFO010000140.1:0-4168 GCA_964369645.1 uncultured Oscillospiraceae bacterium
CCATTTTGCACCATTGGTGCAAAACCGGTAGTATTTCTTAAAATTAAAGCTATATCTAATTCTTTATAATCTTTATAAGAAGGAACAAAAAAATGAACGTATATGATTTTGACAAAACCATCTATGATGGCGACAGCACGGCGCATTTCGTGTTATTTTGCATAAAAAAACAACCGTCCCTCTTGCGCTATCTTCCAATACAAGGAGTAGCCTATCTATCATTCTTGATTAAACTGGTCGAAAAAACAGCTTTTAAACAGACTATGTACATGTTTTTTAATGGCATAAAAGACATCGACAGCTATGTCGACATCTTTTGGGCGTTACATGAGAAAAATCTTAAAAAATGGTATCTCGACCAAAAAAAGCCGGACGACGTCATAATCTCCGCTTCTCCCGAATTTCTTTTAAAACCTATTTGTCAAAAACTTGGGGTCGAACTTATGGCCTCACGAGTTGACAAGAAAAATGGAGTTTATGACGGGATTAACTGTTACGGACAAGAAAAGGTTCGCCGTTTCTATGAAAAATATGACGGCGTTACGATTGACGAATTCTATTCCGACAGCTATTCAGACGACCCTTTGGCGAAAATTTCAAAAAAGAGCTTTCTCGTGGACAGAGATAAACTTTTGGAGTGGAAAGCTTAAAGCTGTTGTACATATAAATTTGGTTACAACAGTCCACGGTTTTCAATATACAAAAAGAGAAACCTTTAAAAAACGAAAGGTTTCTCTTTTTATGTATTGACAGTTATTATGCGAAAAACAAGTAGGTTTTAAACAAATACCGAATTTTCCGCAAAGCAACACCACCATTGCTAACTCCTAACTAACCAAAGTATATCCCCTTTGTCGTTCGGTCACAATCTGCATTTCACATCCTGCTTCAAGCAGTTTGGTTTTAACCCTTGAAACCAAAATTCTTAATGAATTATAATCGTCCGCCGAAGGATAACCCCACACTTTTTGATATAGCTCGTCTCGATCTATTTGCTCCCCTTTGTTGTCCACAAGCAGCCACAAAAGCAACAGTTCCCTTTTTGTAAGCAACAGGTCGCTTTCATCATAACGAGCAATTCCGCTTACATTGTCGATTTGAAGTTTGCCGATGGTGCGCAGTGACGTTCGTAAACACAGCGGGCGCAACCTCGCTTTAATTCTTGCTGTGAAAACAGATAGATCATACGGCTTTGTCATATAATCATCGCCGCCAACCTCAAGGCCTTTTACAATGTCGCTGTTTTCTCCCATTGCGGTCAGAAACAAGATCGGAATGTCATACTTTTGTTTTATCTGTTTACATAACGACAGCCCGTTCCCGTCGGGCAGGTCGATATCAAGCACAATTAAATCAACCTCCATGTTTTCAAGCGTCTCAATGCAAGCCCCTGCCGAAGCAACCGGAATGGCGGTGTATCCTTCGCTTGCAAGCGCTTGTCTGTTTATATTGTTTATGTGTGGATCATCCTCAACAAGAAGAATATTTGCCATATTTATTCCTCCCCATTTCTTTGTGTCGGTATTGTAATTTTAAACACAGCGCCTTGTTTGTTGTCTGTCAAAAGAACTATATCGCCTTTGTGAAGATGAGCTATTTCTTTACATATCGAAAGACCAAAACCTTTTGTGCCGTTTGTTGTAAATCCTTTTTCAAAAACTTTGTTTGCATTTTCTATCGGAATTCCACTCCCGGTATCAGAAACTCGCAATGCCACTATATCGCCACCATTTTCTTCAACTACCTCGATTGTGAACTCTCCGTTTTCCATGTGGTTGTTGCTGTTGACCGTCAGGTTAATCATCATCTGCACAAGCATCTCCATATTGCCGATAATGTTTTGGTTTGTGCTTCCTTTAATAATTAATTCATTGCCTTTTTTTTCTAATAAACCTCTGCACACCACCGAAACATAGCACAGATATTCCCACATCGACAGTTCACTCAACACTGCATCCGAGATAGGCTCGGCCGGCATATTCATTAGGTTTGAAGCAAGTTCTGCAAGCCTGTTTGCTTCGGCAGAGATAACCTTTAAGTTAAGCGTTGTTTCGTCGTTTACTGCTTCGTTTTCAATCTGCTTGGCGGTGAGTTGGGCATATCCACTCATTATCGTGAGTGGGGTTCTAATTTCGTGCGCCATTTTGTTGAAAAATTCAGTTTTCATGTTGTTTGTTCGCTCAAGCATGGCGGCAGTTTTCGCGATCTCTCGTTCCCTTATCTGCAAAAGACCGAGTTCCCGCTCGGTTCGCGAAAACTGCATAGTCAGCGCAACGGCGTTAAAAAACACGATTAACATCGTTATATACGGTTGAATATACCAAGAAAATCCTTGATATGTAAAAGCCTCCATCAACCACGCTACCGTCATAAAAACTACACTTAACCCAACAATGAGATTTTCTTTGTGGTCGAACGCCTTGTTTTTGTAACCTTGCCACAAAATATATACTGTGACTGAAATCAAAGAAACTGTTATTATTACACCAATAACGAAAATGTATTTCGTATATATATTAGACGGCATAACAACATAGTACACAGCGATTGCAATCAATCCACCAAAAAAAACACACTTTATCCATGTTACAATTTTAATCTTTAATACCGACAGCACATGAACAACAAGAAACATGTAAAAACCTAAGCGTGACAAATATTCAGCCTTGTGGAGAACATACCACGACAAGTTTGGCACAACCACCATTATATCTTTGCTGAAATATAATGAATAGTGCAAGGCAGCGCACAGACAAGCAAGCGCAAACCAAAGAAAACTGATTCGTTCGGTATAGCTCAAAAACATACCAAGGAAAAAGATAACAAACGACAGTAACACACCGAGGATTAGACCGTTGCTTAAAAACTCTGCTCGATTTCTCTCGACAATTACCTGTTGTTCTGCCAAATATATATCTTTTAAAAATCCGTATTCATGGTTAAAATGTGCAACCTGTATGACTATTTCGGTTGTGTCGGTTTGTGGAGTGAAATAAACGGTATAGTAATCGGTTTTTGGGATAAACCCGGCTTCGTTGTCGCTTATCTGTCCCACTTTTGACAACAACTCCCCGTTGACATATACCTTTTGTGTATAGTCGGCTGTAAGTCCCGTTATTCCATAGGTTGTGCCTTTCGGAAGGGTCAGCTGTATCCTGTATGTTCCGTATTTTGCATCAGTTTCTTTTGGTGTTGGCAAGGATGAAAAGAAATCTTTCGGCTCATACAATTCACCGGAATAATATATTGCATCTTGTGCGTTCATGCGCACATATTTCTCGCTTAAGTCGATTTGTTCAATCTCAGAAACATTTTTAACATTTGCTGACATCGGTTTAATTGCAATAATCAACAGATAGAAAAGCGAGATAATTATAAAAAAGCATATCATTGCAATAATAAACGGTTTTCCAAACGCTCTCTTTTTTTGGTTTTCAATCGACATGCAAATGCTGTCCTTTCTCGAAATGATGTTTATTTGTTTTTTCACAAAACCATCTATGTTATATTATACATCTTTCAACATCGTTTTTACAACGCTTTAAGCACAACTAATATAACGCTTTAAGCACCGGCTTTTTTAATGCTTTTTGCTTTTCCGTATTAAAGAAAAAAGATAAATTTAAAAGCACAGTTTTGCTATTTACATATCTTGATATCCTCGAGTATTATTTGATATATTTATATAATCTCTGCCTTGCGGCAGAGCTCTTGGAAATAATCCTTCGGATTATTTGTATTAGATGTAGAATAAATTTAATTGCAAATTCACAAAAAAGTATTGAATACATCCCGTCAAACAAGAAAATCAAAATGGCGAGTATCGCCATTGCAAGCTTTTTGCTGTATGCAGTTTATAAAGCGCAAAAAGCGGAACGGGTTTTTAGGGCGTGTGTCGCCCTAAATCGTTGAGGGGGGTTCGGGGGGTGTCGGGGGGCAAAGGGGGAGAATCGAAACTCCCCCTTGTCCCCTGACAAAAAAATTTCTAAAAAGTTTTATACTACGGATTAATTTATATAATCTCCGCCTTGCGGCGGAGCTCTTGAAAATAATCCTTCGGATTATTTATATTAGATGTAGCTTGAAATACAAGAACTACTATGTTTTTGCACGGACGGTGCAAAATGCCGAGCAACGCGAGGCAAGGAGTATTTCCAATAGCTTCACC
>CAYJFO010000141.1:0-4055 GCA_964369645.1 uncultured Oscillospiraceae bacterium
GCCGCTTTCTTATGAGAATAGCGCCCTACATAGTTCCAACCGTCTTTGTTAACCGTTTGGCTTGCCGGTATTTGTATATAACGGTAGCCGTTTGTCTGAAGCAAAAGCCCAATTTGCAAAAGAACGCTGTCTATATATGCGTTAACCGTTCGATAATGGTTAAAATATGTATGAGTTGGCTTATTAGTTATCTCGTCTATTACGGCGTTTGAAAGCGGAACAGCTATCGAGATTGCGCTTTTTAAATCGGTGTCGCTATCGTCGATTGTACAAAAGCCAATGTCGAAAACGCCAAGCTTTGATATCTTCGATAAAAGTTGTTGTTGTTCCATAATAAACCTTCATTTTTTTAAAAAAGTAGTAATTTTCAAATTGTTAAGTATTAAAAAATAGTATATACTTATACTTATATTAAACTGATATAGAATGTTTCAAGGGAAAATCGTAACTATTATAACACAAAAAATAATTTTTTGGAGAAAAATTTTGGAAAACAATCAAAAAAAACGATTTGAATGGCTTAAAATAATTCCGACATACTCTAAACGGTCGGGGATTCTTTTTGTTTGCTCGGTTGCCGCCGCAATAATCGGCATATTAATAAGCTTTCTTATTCCGCAACTTGTCGGCTACGGCGTGGACACGGCGGTTTTAAAGGAACAAACTCCGTCGCCTATCTACGGATTATTTGAAAGTTTTTTTTCGAAAAGCGAAAATCTATTGGTTTCAATTGGTATATGTGTTTTAATTGCTGCGGTTTTTAGCGAATTTTTTAATTTTGTTTCACGGCTTTCGCTTGCAAAAGCAACCGAGAGATTTACCGAAAATCTGCGCAATGCGCTTTTTTCCCACACGCTAAAACTTCCGTTTTCGTGGCATGACAAGATTATGACGGGGGATATTATCCAACGTTGTACAGCCGACGTTGAAGTAGCGCGGGAATTTATATCAAAACAACTCATAGACGTTGCGCGAACCGTCATACTGACCGTTGTTGCGCTTTGGGTTATGTTTGCGATGAATGCATACATGGCGACGATAGTGTTGCTTTTTATTCCTGTGGTTTTAATCTACACAACTTTTTTCTATGGGAAGATATCGACGAAGTTTTTAAACGCCGACGAACTTGAGGGTGATCTTTTAATTCGTGTACAAGAAAACCTTACCGGGGTTAGGGTTGTGCGCGCGTTTGGCAGAGAGAAACACGAACTAGAGGTGTTCGACAAGAAAAACAACGATGCTATGAACGCTTGGATAGACCTTGGCTATACCTTTGGTTTTTTCTGGGGAGCGTCCGACGTTGTGTCGTATACCCAACTTGTCATTACTGTTGCGTTCTCGGCTTATTTTGCCGCAACGGGACAAATAACGTTAGGCGAGATGCTTGTTTTTATAAGCTATTCCCAAACTATCTCGGGGCCTGTCAGAAATTTTGGAAGAACTATCGGCGAGATGAGCAAAGCGGGGGTTTCGTTTAAACGGATAGACGAGATATTGTCCGCTGGTTCGGAACAAGACAACGAAACGGCAACCGACGTTATGCCAAAAGGCGACGTGGTTTTTGACAATGTGTATTTTTCGTATGGTGAAAAAGACGTTTTAAACGGCGTTTCGTTTACGGCAAAACAAGGCAAGATACTCGGAGTTTTGGGGGATACGGGTTCGGGTAAAAGTACGTTGACGTATCTTTTAAACAGACTTTATGATATCGAACAAAGCGGAAAAGGAAGCATAACGATAGGCGGAGTAGATATAAACTCCGTTAAACTTTCGACGCTTAGAAAAAACATCAGTTTAGTTTTACAAGAACCGTTTTTATATTCAAAATCTATTAAAGACAACATAGATGCGAAACAAGGTTCGACGCTTGAAAAGATTTGCGAAGCCGCAAGGATAGCGGATGTTGAAAAAGATATTCTAGCTACCGCAAACGGATATGACACAATTGTCGGGGAACGTGGAGTTACCCTTTCGGGAGGACAAAAACAAAGGATAGCGATAGCACGCGGACTAATGCTTGGGGCAGAAATCATGGTGTTTGACGACAGTTTGTCGGCGGTTGACATGGAAACCGACGCTAGAATTGTTTCAGCGCTAACGTCAAGCAAACTTAACGCAACCATAATCTTGATATCGCACAGAATAACTACCCTTAAAAAAGCCGATAACATTATAGTTTTGTCCGAGGGCAAAATAGCGGAAAACGGCACACACGAACAACTTATAAATAAACAAGGTTTATACTATAAAACGGCGATTACCCAAGACAGCGCAACGTCAGAAAGGAACGGTTAAACGATGGAAACAAAAGGTCTTTTAATCTGGAAAAGAATTTTACCCTATCTTAAACTATCGTCAAAACCTTTTTTAATCGTTGTCATTTTTATGCTTATTTCGGCGGCGTCTGAAGCGACTTTTCCGCTTTTTATAAACTACGCTGTGTCCAACTTTGTAAACCTTTCGACGACTAAAGGAATAGTCTGGTTTGGGATTTGCTATTTTGCGGTTATATTAATAGGAGGAGCGGCGGTCGTTGTTTATTGTCGGTATGCTTTGATAGTTGAAACAACTATTGCAAGGGATATAAAGCGAGACTGTTTTATAAAACTTCAGACATTGCCCGTGTCATACTACAACATGAATTCGGTGGGCTATATTCTTGCAAGGGTTATGAGCGATACGAGCAAGATTTCTTCTATAATCGCTTGGGGGTTTATTGATTTTCTTTGGAATTTTATCTATCTTGTTTTTGCCACCGTGTTGATGTTTATGTTGTCTCCTTCGCTTGCGATTATAGTTGCGGCGGTTCTTCCTGTGGCGTTTGTTTTGTGTTTGTTGTTTCAACAAAAGATACTTGTTGCAAACCGTGAGATGCGAAACCAAAACAGCATAGTTGTCGGAAGATACAACGAAGGGATTTCGGGAGCAAAAACCGCAAAATCCCTCGTTATCGAAGATATACAGTCGCTTGAATTTCAAGACGAAACAAACAAACTTTTCAACTCGTCGGTGTACACAGCAAAGCTTAACGCCATCTTTATTCCGCTTTCGTTGTTTTTTGGCTCGGTTGCGCTTGCGGCGGTTTTGGTTAGGGGCGGTTACCTTTTATCGGACGACCTTGAGATTGTCGGGATATTTGCGGCGTTTGTTTCGTATGCCGTTGCGGTTATAGAGCCTATCCAACACCTAGCGCGAGACATAAGCGAGATACTAGCCGCACAAGTAAACATCGAACGGGTGACGTCGCTTTTAGACGAACAAGTTTCGATTAAAGACAGCGAACAAGTTGAACAAAAATACGGCAATTGTTTTGAGACAAAACCGGAAAATTGGGAAAAGCTTGAGGGAGATATCGAGTTTAAAGATGTTTGGTTTAAATATCCCGACGGAACGGAATATGTTCTTGAAAACTTTAATCTCTCGGTTAAAAAAGGTTCAACCGTTGCCATAGTCGGGGAAACCGGAGCGGGTAAAAGCACGCTTGTCAACTTGCTTTGCAGATTTTTTGAACCCACCAAAGGACAGATTTTAATCGACGGAAAAGATTACAAAGAACGAAGCCTTAACTGGTTGCATTCAAATATAGGATATGTTCTTCAAAATCCCCATCTTTTTTCGGGAACTATAGAACAAAACATTCTTTACGGAAACAAAAACGCCACAAAACAACAACTTGAAACCGCAATAAACCTTGTTTCGGCAAACAAGGTTATAGACAAGGCAGAGGATGGTTTAAAGACCGAAGTTGGCGAGTCGGGTGGATTTTTGTCGGCAGGGGAACGCCAGCTTATATCTTTTGCGCGGGCGGTTATAGCCGATCCGCCGATATTTGTTTTGGACGAAGCTACCGCGACAATCGACACCGAAACAGAACAGCTCATTCAAAAAGCTATTGACGAGGTTCTTTTGGAGCGCACAAGTTTTGTCATAGCACACAGGCTTTCGACAATTCGTTCCGCCGACGTGATAATCGTTGTTCGCGACGGATTGATAAAAGAACAGGGAACCCACGAGCAACTTTTGCAAAAGGGCGGGTATTATTCACGGCTTTACAA
>CAYJFO010000142.1:0-3995 GCA_964369645.1 uncultured Oscillospiraceae bacterium
CAGAAACCCACAATCCACTTCCGGCATTCCAACCATTTGCAGCTGGGGTTGGGTTAGTTCCCGCAACCTCAATTCTACCGGTGTCTACGTGAACACCAAAAATAAAGTTTTGACTTTTCCCGACAGCAGATTGGGCGCCATCAGATGCTGATATAATTGCTTCTATTTCATTCTCAAGATGTTCGCTTAGAGCTAATCCATTAGAATGTTTAAGGTTCTGTATATTAGAATCGTAAGCAGATCCAACACCAATGCCACCACTAGCTGTCAACCAAGCTACTCTTATAAATGCATTGCTAGGTATTTCATTTTTCGGGTCTGAGATCGCGACAACCGTTGCATCCATTATTGATGTCGCAATCTGAAGATCGTTCGACTCTCTGCTTCTTTCAACATATCTTGTATATTGGGGAGCTAACACTGTTGCCAGAACAACGATTATTGCTATAACTATAATAAGTTCTACCAACGTAAAACCTTTGTTGTTTTTCAAATGCATATTAATGTCCTTTCTTGTTTCAACTAACCTTTAATCCCAAGGTCTAGCCATTGTTGTGGAATTCCGGTTATTGCACCTGTCGATGTGTTTATCGTGAAAGCAAAGTCGGTTGTTGAAGCAACTTCCGATTGGCCAAGTTCACCTTCCCATCTGGGTTCTCGAGTTGACGTTGTGTCATACCATCCCATAATTTCAAGTAACGGTGTCCTCATCGCTTCACTTATTGCAGATACATATGAAGTCACATGAGGGGCGACAGCAATAGTTCCGTCAGAAGCCCAACCTCCAACACTAGTATCATCATCGATAGAATGCCAAGTTATCGTGATATCTATACCCGATGGTATATCGTTAATAGGGTCGTTCATGACAGTTGTCGCCGCCCTCATTATTTGGGTTGCAACTTGAATGTCGTTTGCCTCCCTCGAGCGCTCAACATACCTTAAATATTGTGGAGCTAGCACAGCGGCTAGCACGGCTATAATTGCAACAACAATTATAAGTTCAACCAATGTAAAGCCTTTATTAGTTTTTTTCATTATTATGATGATTCCTTTCTTCATCAGGTGGAACATTTTGATCGGCTTTGTAATTGTTCTTTAATATAATTACAAAATTTCGGTTAAAAGACCAAATCTCACAAAACTTCCGGTTTGAAAATTCATCTTCAAACTTACCTTCGTAGTACACTTACTTAAATTGTTAAATTATTATCCAAGATTTCGCAATAATTTATTCATTTGTATACCGGTGTTAATTATATAATATAATTTAAAAAAAATCAATATAACATCTAGTCTATACTTCTTAAAATATTCTATGAAATTTATACGAAAAACCTAAATTATAAGCTCTTTTGTGTTATTATCTTAATTTTACTATATTTCTTGATATATTATCTCGTCCGCAGCTATCCGGAAAAAACTGTTATTTCCATCTTGATATTGTTCAAGAACACCGACCATCTCGATAACTGTTCCGCTTACGGGAAACTCGACGTCACTGTTGTTTACAAACTCCAACCCTTGCGGACAACACCCCGTCGCATCTTTAATTATGACAAAATAATAGGTCTGTTCCGTCGGCTCGAAGTATTCCCAATGAAACTCGCCCTCAAGTTTTAGCGTTTGTCCCAAATAATCTAGTGGATTTATCATGATGTCATACACCTGTGAATATACCATCGTTCCGCTCATCGTCGTAAGGTCTATGTCGATTGGTTGCGCTTCGTTAGGAATATCCACTTGTGTATCTTGTCCACAAGAGACAACAAGAAGCATCAATAATATCATCGACAAAACACCAACAATTTTCTTAATCATAACGTTAAATCCTCAAAATCTTACAGCTTAAGACGGATATGCCAAAAGCCAATATATTCATAATAACAATAGTAGAGCCTACCGGTGTACCGAAAACAATTGAAACTAACATTCCGACTACCGCACAAAACACGGAAATTATCGCCGACGAAACTATAACCGATTTAAAGTTTCCGAAAAGCCGCATAGAGCTGAGCGCCGGAAACACAACCAGAGCCGAAATTAAAAGCGAGCCTACAAGGTTAATCGCTATTACAATCACCGCCGCAACGGTTATTGCAAGTATAAAATTATATCGTTGAACATTAACACCGGTAGCTTGCGCGAACGTCTCGTCAAACGTTATTGAAAAAATCTTATTATAGTATAACACAAAAACCGATATAACAAACACCGCTAATATCAAACAAATAACTACATCGGTTTGAGTTAATGTCAATATCGAAGTCGAACCAAACAGCGTTGTACAAACATCTCCGGCAAGGTTTGTTGACACGGGGAATATGTTTAAAAGAAAATATCCCACCGCCATAGACCCTACAGACATCATTGCTATCGCGGCATCTCCATTTATCTTTGTGTTTTGTCCAATTTTAAGTAACAACACGGCACAAACCGCGGTTACCGGGAACACTAAAAAATTTTGATTAGTTACCTTTAAAATTGAAGCAATTGCTATTGCGCCAAAAGCGATATGTGAAAGCCCGTCGCCTATATAAGAAAATCTTTTCAAAACCAACGTCGCACCCAAAAGCGACGAACAAAGCGCAATCAAAACACCTACTACAAACGCATATATTACGAAATCGTACGAAAAGTACAACGAAAGATCGCTTAAAATTTTACTCACTTTCGCCACCCCTTGTCTTTTCGATATATTCGTTTTTAGTCATGAACAAAGCGCTTTCGTTTAATTCTAAAACATAATTCGCATAATTGATAGCGTTTTTTGTCTCATGAGTAATCATGATAATTGTGACACCTTCTTTATTTAACCTTTCGATTATGTTATACAGCTCTTTTCCCGCATATGTGTCGAGCCCTGCTGTTGGCTCGTCCACAAGCAAAACCTTAGCTGTGGCACAAAGCGCCCTTGTCAACAACACTCGTTGTTGTTGACCTCCCGAAAGCTTGCTATAGCTTTTGTTTTTAAGCTCTAATATACCTATTTTATCCATAAGTTCAAGGCTCTTTTGTTTTTCTGCTTTATTATAGTAGAACCTTTTGCCGTGTTTGTTTATGTTTCCCGAAAGAACAACCTCAAAAACCGACGCCGGAAAATCTTTTTGAATTTGTGTTTGTTGCGGAAGATATCCAATGTCGGTTGTGTCAAGATTTTCACCAAGCGACATTTTCCCCGATACCGGGGGGATAAGCCCCAGTATTGTTTTCATAAGTGTTGTTTTCCCTGCACCGTTTTTGCCGACTATACAAAGATAGTCTCCGCTATTAATCGACAGATTAATGCCGTGTTGAACCGCGTTGCCGTCATACCCGACAGCCAAATTTTCGCAAACAAATTGTTTCATTTATATTTTCCTTAGCTTAACGCTGTTTTCAAAACCTCTAGATTTTGTTCCATAACAGAAAGATAGGTAACCCCGTTTTGTATATCATCTCTATCAACCGATTGTATCGAATCTAAAACCAAAACTTGTGCGTCACTATTTTCACTTGTGTTTATAATCGTTGTCGGAATACTTTGGTTTCCGCCGTCTATCATGAGCACATTTTGAACTTCGAGCTCATCAATTTTATTCGCCAAAAAAGCAATAGTTTCAAAGCTTGCTTCGGTTTCGGCAGAACAACCGGAAAACGTGGCGTAATAGTTGATGTCATAGTCGTCTACAAGATATCTAAACGGAAACCTGTCCGCAACCAAAATCGTATCCCTTGCCGCCGCTTCAATCGTTTGCTCGTATTTTTCGTCAAGTTGTTCTAGTTTAGTTATATAGTTTTGAGCGTTAGTTTGATATATTGTTGCGTTTTGGTCGTCAAACTGCCCTAGGTAACCCGCCAAAACTTCCACAAGATCAGCTGCATTTTCAAGTGACAACCAGATATGTTCATCATAGTGAACATTTTCATCGTGATTGTGCTCGTCGGTTTCGTCGTGGACGTGCTCGTCGGTTTCGTCGTGGACGTGCTCGTCGGTTTCGTCGTGGACGTGCTCG
>CAYJFO010000143.1:0-3957 GCA_964369645.1 uncultured Oscillospiraceae bacterium
CCGATGTTTTTTGCGTTGGTTGAAATTTCGTCAAGGTATTTCATAACCTCTTGTTTATATGGTATCGTAACGTTTAAGCCGTCAAAATCTTTTTGTTGCATAAAAGCTTCAAGTTCACACGGTTTAAGTTGTTTTAAATTATAATCTATGTCGGACAATTTTTCATGGATTGGTTTGCTAAAACTATGTTTAAGCGTTTCTCCGATTAGAAAAAATTTCATAAATCAGCCTATTTCCTTTGTTTTTTTTGTGCTGTTCGGTGTGTCTATTAGGGTTTGGTTCGGGACGAAAGAGGCTGGCGGATGATATCCGCCCCTACGACCGCCGTTTAAAGGCGGAACGGTCAAGACGTTCCCTACGTCAATTGTTTGGAGCACGGTTGAACCAATACGGACCCGTCCCCTACAATATCGATTGGGCAACGTTAGGTAACGTTGACGGGAGGATAATATCCTCCCCTACATTCTGCCTTTTTATGGAAGCCCAAAAAGCCGAAAATTTCATTTAAATCTCGCCACGAAGTTGCGCATCTACACTCCTAACTCCTAGTTCCTCATTAACTAAAGCTCTGTATACGCCCCTAGGAACTCAAACTGGTCGTGGGTTTCCGACATGTCGGAAAAAAGTCGCAAAACATCTTCCGACCAAACAGATCCATCAATCGTAAAATAGAACATAAACGCGAAATCGGTGCCTGGCATCGGTCGGCTTTCTATCTTGCTAAGGTTAAGACCAATAGCAGAAAACTTCCCAAGAAGACTTCCAAGCGCGCCCGGCGTATGCGACACCGTTGTCATGAAATTAATCTTGTTTGCTCCGCCATAGATTTCGAGATTTTTTGATATACATATAAACGTCGTGTAACTGTCCTCAAAATTTTGAACCTTTTCGCCGAGGTTTTCAAGCCCATAAAGTTCGGCGCATTTAAACGACGAGATGGCCGCTACGTCTTTTCTGTTCGATTCGAATATCATCTTTGCCGCAAAAGCCGTGTTTTCGCATGGGACAACTTTAATGTGTTTATGCTTTTCTAAAAACTCGCTACACTGCGCAATCGCTTGACTATGGGAATATATCTCTTTTATATCGGAAAATTTGACCCCTTTGTGTGCCAAAAGGCTATGGCTCAACTTTTGTTTAACGCTTCGGACAATGTGGAATTTATGTTTTTTCATAAGATCGTACACTTCGTTTATCGAACCGTTGCTGCTGTTTTCAAGCGGAAGTATGCCATAGGTGCAAAGCCCCTTTTCAACCGCATTAAACACACTTTCGAACGACGACATATACATAATGCTCGCCAGCGGAAAGATGTTGTCGCACGCCACTTGCGAATATGCGCCCTCAACCCCTTGACACGCAACGGTTGCTTTTTGCGGAAACAACTGTTGCGACTGTTCAAGTGCTTGCTTTATTTTTTTGTATAACGCTGTCTCGCTCGACTTAAGCTTAACTTGGTGTGCCCTTGATAGCTCAAACACCGTGTTGTATAAAAACTTCGCGTACATCGCGTATTCGTCGCCCACGTTTTCGGTAACCCTTGTTACGATAGAACGTTCTCGCTCTTTGTTTAGGATAGGAATATCGTTTTCAAGCTTGTATTTTGCAACCTCTTCCGCAATGTCCATCCTCTTTTTAAACAAAAGCGACATCTCGTCGTCTATCCTGTCAATCTCGTTTCTGCATTGTTCTAAATTCATCTTTTTTCTCCTTATATTCTACCAATTTGGTTTAAATCAAATCGGAGTTAATCACATAAAATATCATATATAACTATAGCCGCTACCGCCTCAACTATCGGAACAGCACGAACGACAACACAAGGGTCATGGCGCCCCTCAATAGTTAAAACCTCGGGTTCAAGCGTATTAAGGTTAATCGTCTGTTGTGGCTTTAAAATCGACGGAGTCGGCTTAAACGCAACTTTAAACACAACCGGCATACCGCTCGAAAGTCCTCCGACAATCCCTCCGGCATTGTTGGTTTTTGTTACTATCTCGTTGTTTACAACGTCATACTCGTCGTTGTTTTCGCTTCCTTTGAGCGTCGATCCGAAAAACCCGCTCCCAAACTCTATGCCTTTAACCGCCGGTATCCCAAACATTCCGTACGCTATTCTATTTTCAATTCCGTCAAACATCGGGTTTCCCGCTCCGACAGGCATTCCGACGACAGAACATTCAACCGTTCCGCCAACCGAATCGCCCCCGTGTTTTGCGTCTTGTATAACTTGTTTCATACGCCCTGCTTGAGTTTGGTCAAAAACGGAAAGTTCGTTGTTTTTTATATCTTTAAGTTGCTTCACGCTTCCGGTTATCGGATCTATCGGTGTGTCGTTAATATTCTCAATCGACGAGATATGCGCGCCTATAAAGATATTTTTTTGTTCTAAAAGCTGTTTAAATATCGCTCCTGCTACGACGAGCGGGGCGGTTAGCCTTGCGGAAAAATGTCCGCCGCCCCTTATGTCGTTATTACCGCTATGTTTTATATGCGCCGCATAATCGGCATGCGACGGGCGCGGAGCAAGCCTAAGTTTTTCGTAATCCTTAGAACGAGTATCGGTGTTTTGGATTATTGCACAAATTGGGCTTCCCGTCGTTACGCCGTCTTTGACTCCGCTTATAAAGTTTGGCATATCGCTTTCTTTTCGTGCGGTCGAAAGCCCCCCGCCTTTTGGGGCACGGCGCGCCAACAGTTCCGACAAGCTATCAAAATCTATCTTAACTCCGGCGGGCACTCCGTCTATAGAAACCCCCAAAGCCTCGGAATGCGACTCGCCAAAAACCGAAACTTTTATGTTTTTACCTACTACCGAACCCATGTTACGATACCTCCGAGCTTTTCAAAATCCTCAAAAAATTTAGGATACGATTTGTTAACCGCCGTCGCGTCGTTAATCGTTATATCCCCTGTGGCAATAACCGACGCTATCGCCGCCGACATCGCTATGCGGTGGTCGTTGTGGCTGTCTACGACACCGCCCGAAAGCTTCCCTTTGCCATAAATAACTATACTGTCGCCGTTTATTTGTGCTTCGCCCGAAAGCGCCGTTATCATCTCGACCGTTGTTTTAATCCTATCGCTCTCTTTAAGCCTTAACCTTCTACAATCGGTTATCGTGGTTTTAACGTTAAATCCACAAGCATAAACCGAAAGAACAGGGACAAGGTCGGGAATATCCCTCGCACAAAAAGAAATATCGTCGTTTTGCTTGTTATCTTGATATAGTTTTATAATATCATAAACTTTTTTGTCCGGTTGTTTTGAATGTTCATTAAGGTTTAAAACGTCGCCGCCACCCGAAAGCGAAAACCCACAAAGCCAAAACGCCGCGTTGCTATAATCGCCCTCGACAGTTAACGTTTTAGGGGTTTTGTACGTTTGGTTGCCTTTAACAAGAAACCCTTTTTCGGTCGTCTTAACCTCAACACCAAACACGCCTAACATCTGTATCGTAATGTCGACATACCCTTTGCTTTCAAGCTTTCCCTTAATAACTATCTCGCTGTCGCCGTTTAAAAGAGCAAGCGCGAACAAAAGCCCCGAGATATACTGTGAACTAATTTCTCCCGAAATTTCATATCGTCCGGGGTTTAGTTTCCCCTCAACAAAAAGCGGAAGAGTTTTTCCTTGTTTCTTAAATTCGATTTTTGCGCCGTTTTCACAAAGCAAACAACCTAGCTCGTTTATCGGACGGTCGGGAAGTCTTCCCGCTCCGTTAATGTTTGCCGAAATTCCTTTTGCCGAGATAACTGGAAGGATAAATCGAAACGTCGAACCGCTTTCAAAACAGTTAATCTCTTTTACATCGTTTAAAGCTTCTTTGATCGGAAAAACGGTGTAGGTAGTTTGATTTTTTTCAACTTTTCCGCCAAGGCTTTTTATAACCTCGACGGTAGCCGTTATATCTTCGTTTATATCGTTTATTATGATATCTGTCGAATTGTCCGCAAG
>CAYJFO010000144.1:0-3934 GCA_964369645.1 uncultured Oscillospiraceae bacterium
TCTTTTCTACTTCGCTCTTGTCCATATGGCGGCAATGCCCGTCATAGCGCGACACAACGCTGTCGCCGTCCTCTTTGGCGCGCTGTTCTTGATCTTCCTTTGTACAAAAACAATAGTACGCTTGCTCATCCGCTACAAGCTTTTTAGCGTACTCTATATAGTTTCCTTTGCGCTCGCTTTGGACATACGGGGCATACGGGCCGCCGATGTCGGGGCCTTCGTCCCAGTTAAGCCCGGCTTGTTTTAAGGTGCTGTAGATAATGTCTGTTGCGCCCTCGACAAGACGCTCCCTATCGGTGTCTTCTATACGAAGTATAAAAGAACCGCCATCTTTTTTTGCCATTAGATACGCGTAAAGCGCGGTTCTAAGGTTTCCGACGTGCATATATCCTGTTGGGCTTGGCGCAAACCTTGTTCTCGTTCCTTTATTATTATTGATACTCATAATCTTTTCTCCTAGCGATTTATTTATTTTTTGTTTTTAATTGACGTTTTTATAACGAAAGTAGTATAATACTCTTAATAATTATATTTTAAAGGAGACTAATATGCAATACAATTTTGCTACAAGAATGGCTAATAACAAACCCTCGGCGATAAGAGAGATATTAAAATACTCCTCAGACCCCTCGGTTATAGCATTTTCTGCCGGAAATCCAAACTCCGAAACGTTTCCTCTTGATGAGATTAGAAAATTCTCAAACGAAGTATTGAATGAAAACGCTATTGCCGCGCTTCAATATGGAATAACCGAAGGTTTTGTTCCTCTTAGAAACGCACTTAAAAAACTTTGTTCCGAAAGATGGGGCGCGTTTGATGAAAGTTCAGACGAACTTATTGTTACAACGGGTGGCCAACAGATGATCGACTATTTTTCAAAAGTCCTCATTAACGAAGGCGACGTTGTTATTGCGGAAGGTCCGTCGTTCCTCGGTTCGCTTTCAACCTTTAAATCATACGGCGGCGTTATTAAACAAGCTAATTTAAAAGAAACAGGTCTTGACCTAGACGAAGTCGAAGCACTTTTGAAATCTGAAAAAAACGTTAGATTTATCTATGTAATTCCGAATTTCCAAAACCCAACTGGGCTTACTATGCCGCTTGAAACAAGAAAAGGACTTTTGGAACTTGCGAAAAAATACAGCGTATTAATCCTTGAAGATAACCCATATGGCGAGCTTCGTTTTGCCGGAACTCCGATTCCGACGATTAAAAGCATGGACAAAGACGGCATAGTTATGTATTGTGGTTCTATGAGTAAAATCCTTTCGAGCGGTATGAGAATCGGGTTTGCTTCAGGTCCAAAAGAAATAATTGCAAAGATGACGGTTGCAAAACAATGTAACGACGTTCATACTCCAAACATCAACCAAATGATCTGTGCAAAGTTCCTTGAAAACTGTGACTTTGATGCACACATCAAAAAAACACAAGAAATCTACCGCGTTAAAGCTGAACTTATGCTTGATTGTCTTGCAAAAGAATGTGACGGCGCGTTTGAATATACAAAACCCGAGGGCGGCTTGTTTATTTGGTGCACATTGCCGGAAAAAATCGATATGCAAGAATTCTGTGCAAAAGCGGTTAAAGAATATAAGGTTGCGGTTGTTCCCGGAAACGCTTTTTATGCAGACGACAGCGCGCCTTGTCAATCGTTTAGAATCAACTTCTCTAGTCCTACTAACGAGAATATAGAAAAAGGTATAAAAATCATCTGTGATTTAGCAAAGGAAATGGGTAAATAATGAGCGATAGTTCTAAAAAAATTGCATTCAGCGGTATACAACCAACGGGCGGTTTCACGCTTGGCAACTATATAGGTGCGCTTCGTAACTGGCGCAAACTTCAAGAGGATATGAGATGCATCTATTGTGTAGTAGACCTTCATTCTATTACTGTTCGAAATGATCCGTCTGAGCTTCGCGAGAAAATTAAAGAAGCGACAGCGATGCTTATTGCAGCGGGGATTGATCCCGAAAAGTCAATAATTTTTGAACAAAGCCATGTTTCACAACATGCGGAACTTGCGTGGATACTTTCGTGCTACACCCAGTTTGGCGAGCTTTCACGAATGACCCAGTTTAAAGACAAAAGCCAAAAACATCCGGAAAATATAAACTCCGGATTGTTTACTTATCCTGTTCTCATGGCGGCAGATATTCTTCTTTACAACGCACATTATGTTCCTATCGGCAACGACCAAAAACAACACCTTGAGCTTTCAAGGGATGTTGCAATTCGTTTTAACGGAATATATGGTGACACTTTTGTTGTGCCGGAAGGGTATTTCCCGACGGTTGGTGGGCGGGTTATGTCGCTTCAAGACCCAAAGGCAAAGATGAGCAAATCAGACAGCAACGTCAACGCAAAGATAATGATGTCGGACAGCGACGACGTTATAATGAAAAAGTTTAAACGTGCCGTCACCGACAGCGAAAGCGTTGTAAGAGCTGGCGAGGGTAAAGAGGGCATTGAAAACCTTATGTCAATCTATAGCTCGATTACGGGAAAAAGCTTTGATGAAATCGAAAAAGAGTTCGATGGCCAAGGTTACGGTAACTTTAAAACTGCGGTTGGAGAAACGGTTGTTTCGGCGCTTTCGCCCATTAGAAACGAGTTCCAAAGGGTTCTTGCGGACGAAGCTTATATAAACGGTATCCTGAAAATGGGAGCAGAAAAAGCGACAGATATAGCGAAACAAACACTCAAAGAGGTCTACGAGGTTTTGGGGTTTGTAGCGAAGCCGGAATAAAACTAAATAAAAATACTTTTTCAAGGAGGGTTTTTTGCCCTCCCTGTTTTTTTATTTAGCGGTTTTTAGTTGTTTTATTTAACGATTATAAGTATAATGTTATAGGTAACAAATTTACGGAGGATTTTATGACAGAAACAATTTCAAATTATTATAACTCAATTAAGGATAAAAAAATCTTTTTTCTTGGAGCTGGAATTAGCCACAAAGATTTAATAATAAAATTTGCAAAACTTGGCGCAAACGTCACGCTTTGTGACAGGAAAGATTTCGAGTCTTTGGGGGAATACGGAAACGAAATTAAAAGCCTTGGAGTTAATTTCATTTTAGGCGAACACTATCTTTCAAAACTATCGGAAGCCGACATTGTTTTTAGAACTCCGGGAATTGACTATACAAAACCCGAGATACAAAAAGCAGTTGAAGCCGGAATTATCGTGACCTCTGAAATAGAGACATTTTTTGACCTTTGTCCTTGTAAGATTATCGGAATAACCGGAAGCGACGGAAAGACAACTTCGACCTCGCTCATAGCTTCAATTTTAAAAAATGGTGGATACAACGTTTATCTTGGCGGAAACATTGGAACTCCGCTTTTGCCGCTTGTCGATGATATGACTGAAACCGACATTGCGGTTGTGGAACTTTCGTCGTTCCAACTTATCTCGATGAAAAAAAGTCCAGATATATCGCTTGTTACAAATGTTACACCAAACCACCTAGATCACCACAAGGATATGAACGAATACATAGACGCAAAGCGAAACATCTTGTTACATCAAGATAAAAACTCGGTATCGGTTTTGTTTGCGGATAACGATATAACAAACTCTATGTCAAGCGATGTAAAAGGGGAACTTAAGCTTTTCAGTAGAAAAGAAGTTTCAAACGGAGCATTTTTAAAAGATAACTGTTTGTATCTTGTTAAAAACGGTGAGCAAAAAAAGCTTATGGAACTTTGTGACTTGAAACTTCGCGGAGAACATAACAAAGACAACATCTGCGGAGCGGCGGCGGTTGTTATTGGAATGGTAGATGACGAGGTTTTGAAAAACTCGATCAAGGATTTTTCGGGGGTTGAACATAGAATTGAGTTTGTTCGAGAACTAAACGGAGTTAGATGGTACAACGATTCAATTGCAACATCTCCCACAAGAATGATAGCGGGTCTTCGATCGTTTG
>CAYJFO010000145.1:0-3896 GCA_964369645.1 uncultured Oscillospiraceae bacterium
AATCCGTATCCTTTTTTAAAACTTGTGTTTTTTGTTTTGATGTTTAACTCAATATTATATCTATATTATTGATATAATCTCTGTTTTACGGCGGGCGGATAAAGTATCCGCCCCTACTCTACCTTCCCGAAAAGCAACAAAAAGTATTGAATACCTCCCGTCAAACAAGAACAACAAAATGGCGAGTATCGCCATTGCAAGCTTTTTGCAGTATACAGTTTATAAAGCGCAAAAAGCGGGGCGGGTTTTTAGGGCGTGTGTCGCCCTAAATCGTTGAGAGGGTTTTGGGGGTGTCGGGGGACAAAGGGGGAGAATCGAAACTCCCCCTAGTCCCCTGACAAAAAACATTTCCCTTAAAATTTAACACTACGGATTTATTTATATAATCTCTGCCTTGTGGCAGAGCTCGTGGAAATAATCCTGCGGCTTTGCCACGGCAACGCCACGGCAACGCCACGGCGTCTTCAATACTTATTTAAACTATGTTATGTCGAGAGCCGCTATTTCAGTTAGCTGAGCTAAAAGTTGGTCTAGCGTTTCGACGTGATCACGAAGCTCGACTATCTCGTCTGCCTTAAGTTTGTCGACCTCTTCGCCCGAAACTTTGGGAGCGACAATCTCCATATATCTTGTGATATCTTTTAATACGTCGTTATAACGCCCAGCGGCGTTTTCCGAAAGTATTGAAATATCTATCGTTGCGATAGTTTCGGTATATGTGATCAAAAAGTCAGAAAAGTCGTTAAGAAGAGCTTGTTTTTCCGCTTCTTCTTGTTCGCTTAATCCACATCCCGAAAAAGACAGAACTAAAATTCCCAAAATCGAAACTACTAAAATGTTGAAAAATATCTTTAGATGCTTGTTCATATTAATACCTATTCCTTTCTTGATGTTTTGAGCGGTTTTGCCCAATTAATTATAATAGTGGCAAAATTTCGGTTATCAAAATTACCCGAAAAGCGCAAAACTCATGTTTGAAACTTTGTTTCAAACTATACACCTCTTTTGTAAAGTTACAGTATATTTATATGTTACCATACTTCAACATTGTTTTCAATCATTTTTGTTTTGTAGGTGTGGATAAAGGCGTTGATTAACTTTTTAGATATCTCTTTTTTCCCGCTCACTGTTTTGTCGGTTTGGGCGACAGTGATGATTTGCTTTTTGTTAATTTTAATTCAATGTTATATAGCTTGCCGTTCGGTCTACAATTTGTGAGCGGTTTTTTTAAAATTAAATGATATTATTTATTACATTCTTTGAAAATAAAAAAAGATTTCGAGGTTATGAATTTGTGGAGAGATATAAAAATCTGTGTAGCGAACAAAAATGGATATTAAAAGGTATCGTCATATTGTTTTTTGTCGGGAGCGTTAACCATTTTATGTTTGAGCTTTTGGGCAAGCTTAGTTTTTTTGCGTTTTTTTCTCCGACAAACGAAAGTGTTTTTGAACATATGAAACTTGGGCTTTGGCCTATGTTTTTATATTGGTTGCTATATTATCTGGTTAATCGCAAAAAACACGACATCGCGCCGGGGCTTTGGTTTGGGGGGTGTCTAATAGCCGTTTTGTCCTCTGTTTTGATGATACCGCTTGTTTTTTATTTCTACACAGAAGGCTTAGGTATCCACAGTATGGTGCTTGATATTTTGTTGTTTTTTGCGTGCGTTGCGGCAGGGCAAACGCTGGGTTTTTATTATTATAAATACGCAAAAGGAAAGGGTTGTTTTATTTCTATGGCGTTGATAGTTTTGGTTCTTTTGTCGTTTTGTATTTTAACATATTTTCCGCTTAAACTTCCTATCTTTCAAGATCCGCAAACATTAAGTTACGGCTTTTAAATTATAAAAACAAGAATAAATCAAAAGAAATTTTACAAAATATAACTATGAAATAAACGGATAAAAAAGGAAACGTTATATATGAAAAAAAATCTTATAATTTGCTTATCGCTTGTTTTCGCTGTTTTGATTTCGGGTTGTGGGCTTATAGGGAACTTACAACAAAACGTTAAAACGGACGATCTTGAGCCACTTACACAAGCGCAAAACAACAACCAAAGCGGACTTGTTTTGTCCCCTGTTCCGCCAACTGAGCCAAGCGACGAGATAGCGCTCGAAGACCTTGCCGTACCCGATGAAGCTGAAAAGCCGTCTATTAAGTCTAACGAAATTTTTGAAAGATATTTCGAGCCAGAAAATTTTACGCTTACGGTTAACTGGAGCGTGTTTGCCGTTCCGCTTATCGTAGGAAAGTTGGGCGATAAGATGTATATCGAAGCTACGTTCGAGGGCGAAACGTTCACGTTGATTGAAGACGACGAGGCATACAATGTTTTGATTAAATCACAAAACAAATATGTTGAAATAACAAAGGAGATTTTTGAAAACTTCGATCCAACCGAGTTGTTTGAAACTGATATTGTTAAAATCGACGAGGTAACGACGGGGCAAGATGATTACAAAGAGAAGTCGTTTGACTTTGAACAGTTTGAGATCGACGAAGGGACACAAAGAATGTTGTTTGACGGCGACACCCTTAAACATATCGTTATGATGTCGGGGGAAAACTTCCTCAACGAATTCGAGATAGTTTCGCTTGAAGTGGGCGCCAACGACGAAAAGTTTGAGATACCGAACGGATATCAAGAGGGCACGGCGTTTGATTTAATGGTTTTCATAGACATGTTTTAAACTACCCAAAAATCTTTTTAGCGCGCAAGCCACATATAGATCTTGTCGTTTTCGGCAAACGTTGAAACGGAAACAAAACCTTTTGAAATATTTTTGCTAATCTCGTAGACATCGACTGTATCGATGCGCAAAAAATCACTAAAGAGATGGCGATCTTTCGCTTTTTTAAGGAAGATATATTGTAACCTGCCGTTTATCAAACGAACCCCAACAATTCTTAAAAAGGCAACAGTGTGTAACAGACGAACGGCTGCGAGATTTTTGGGGTGGCAAAACGAAAGCGCACCGGGCGAAAACAAGAATAGCGGCGTTTTCATGATTGAAAATATAAGGTTTTTTGCAATTCCCTGCCTTTGAAAGTCGTTGGCGGTTGCGACGAACGAGATTATAACCGTGTTGTAAAAAACATCTTTTATTCCGTATAGTTGGTTTGTTGTGTCCTCGCCGGCTTTTTCGCACAAAGCAAGCGAAATTATCCTTTCGTTTAACACATATCCAAACACAAACCCCGATATAATAGCGCTTATTATTCGTTTTTTGTCAAGAGAGGAAACGTGTTTTGAGCGTGTGTTTTGTTCGATAAACGCAAGGCAATCAACCGCTTCGGTGATATCAAAAACCTTGAAATTCGCTTTAAGAGTAACGTCGTTTTTGTTGTCATATATAAAAATATTTGAAATGTTATTTTTCATGCTACAACTCCCACCTATTAAATAATTAAATTGACCTTATAGCCCTATTGAATTATAATGATTAGAGTATGTGGTTTTAGAACTAGAATTTTGGTGGAAAAGTATGAAAAAATTTTTATTAACAGTTATTTTGTTGATTTGTGCGGGAGTTGTCGCTTTTTTTATAAAGGATATAATCGACCGAAACAATCCCGACCACGCAGTTGCGCAAATTACCGTTATGGCAGATACAAACGTCGTTACAACTATTACGTCGGGATATAACTGGACATTTGCTTTTGGCGAACAAAAAAGCAAAACTTCAATTGGAGTTGTCGACCTTTCGATTGTTCCGACCGAATTAATTGGCGGCGAGCTTTTGGATATATCGTTTTCGCGAACCCCCGTTTCATATACCGTTAGCCGAAGTGGATCGTACAACTATCAATTTGAAGTTATCGACGCGCCGTTTGTCGTGACGTACGAAAAAGGCGGATATATTTATAAAGTCGACGCGGAGTTTGAACAAG
>CAYJFO010000146.1:0-3874 GCA_964369645.1 uncultured Oscillospiraceae bacterium
GCACACGCCCTGTGCTCCGTGGAAAAGGTATATAACACATCAGTCTATTGACACATCGCTGTGTAACACAGTAATGTGTAACACAGCAATGTGTGACAAATATCTGTGCTACAGCTTATTTTACCACACAATCGTTTTAAAATGCAACTTAAATTACAATAAAACATGTAAAACAATTGTATTTAGCTATATTTCGGTTTCCCTTGCGGTTACTATGTTTTTCAAAACCTCTTGTTTAAGCTGTTCTGCCGTATCAAACTTCTTTTCTTCTCTTATGAAATCCAAAAGTTCAACTTCAAGTTTCTCTTTATATAGTTCTCGATTAAAATCCAAAATATGTGTTTCGGCAGTAACGTTTGCCGTCTCATGATATGTGGGTCGTGTCCCGATATTTGTAATGGCTTTTCTCCACTCCCCATCTACGAACACCCTTGACAGATACACTCCGTATTTTGGTATCGTCGTCGCTTTACCCAAATGCTGATTTGCCGTTGCAAACCCTAGTTTTGAGCCCAGTTTCTTGCCCTCAACAACCGTTTCACAAAAACCAAAATTATAACCCAACATATCGTTCGCAAGCTTTACATCACCTTGTTCAAGAGCTGTTTTAATCCTTGTTGTTGACACAGATTTACCGTAAATCTTAACCTGTTCAACCCCAAAAACTTTGATATCTTTTTTATTCGCGAGTTGTTCAAGGCTTTTAATATCTCCACAACGGTTTTTTCCAAACCTAAAATCATCTCCAACAAAAACAGCTTTCGCACACAGTCCTTTTTCGCAAAGAAATGTATCGAAAAAAGCCTGTTCTGTCATGTCTGTTACTTTCGTAAAATCAATCTCAATATGTTGTTCAACAGAAAGTTGTTTGAATATTTTGTTTCTTTTTTGTTTAGATATTAAATCTATTTTACCTTTAAGTTCCGGCCGAAGTTTTTCAAAATTAAATGTAAGTATAGTCGGGGTTAGGTTGTTTTGTACAGCAAACTCAACCATCTCGCCAATTACCTTTTTGTGACCTATATGTACCCCATCAAAATATCCAACCGCAACCGCTCTTTTTATATTTTCTTTTTTTATATTCTCCAAACTACTCAAAACTTTTTACCTTTTTCAACTTTTTATCCGTGACTTTGCAAAGAGAATGGAAAGAATTTTCAAAGTATACTCTATAGATACCGTCGTTTATATCTTGATTTAAATTCAACGTCATTCCGTTTAAATAACGTTTTTGATAGTCTTGATTAAGTTCAAGTTTTCTGTAGTTTTTAAACACCGTTTCAACCGATATTAAAACTTCGTCAACTCTTTCGCCCTCGACTGCCGCCATTATCTCTTCTATTGTAAAACTCTGTTCAACCGAAAAGCCACCGCTTTCGGTGCGTTCAAGTGCACAAAGTGTTGCTTGGTGGTTCAAACTTTGTGCAAAATCTTCACAGAGTGTCCTTATATATGTACCTTGCGAACAAGATATATCCGCCGTTACCACTTTGTTTTCCCTGTCGATATCAAGGATATTAAATCCATAAATCTCGATCTCACGTGGTTTTCGTTCAACAGTTTTTCCTTCGCGCGCAAGTTGATAAAGCTTTTTTCCGTTAATTTTAACCGCAGAATACATAGGTGGTAATTGAGAGATGTTGCCGACAAAATCAAACGTTGCGCCCATTAGTTCGTCGTCGGTTGGAAAACCGTCCGATGTTTCGACCACGTCACCCGTTATGTCACCCGTGTTCGTTCTAATTCCGAACTTAAAGTTTGCAAGATATCTTTTATTCTTGTTCGGATTAAGATCTACCGCTTTGGTGGATTTTCCGATATAAAGAGGAAGAACCCCCGTCGCCATAGGGTCGAGCGTTCCTCCATGTCCTATACTTTTTGTGCTTAAAGATCTTCTGAGTTTTGCTATAACGTCAAAAGACGTAAAATCTTTAGGCTTATATGCAACTATAACACCGTTCATCATAGTTCTCCACTATTCAAAAATCTACAGCTTTTCGAGACTGTCGTTAATCTTTGCAAGTAGTTTAATCTTCAAACTTGAAATGTCTTTGTCTTTAATCTCAAATCCAGCGGCGCCTTTGTGTCCCCCGCCCCCAAACTCACGACAGATAGCCGCGGCATCGATCTTGTTGGTTCTAAGGCTTACCTTTAGCGTTTCTTCCCCGAGTTCGCGAATTGTAACCCCAACTTCAACCCCCTCTATCATTTTTGGGATTGGGGTTATTCCCTCGACATCGTGGGGTTTTGCTCCCGACAGTTCAAACATCTCACGTGTTAAAAATATAATAGCGACTTTGTCCGAAAAATAGTACTCGATGCTTGCTACTGCAAGTTTTTCAAGTTCAAGTCGTGCGCGGCTTTTTTGCTCAAACAAAATTCGGTTAAGTTCGGCTATGTCTATGCCGTATTCCATGACCTCGGCCGCGACAAGGTGGCTTTTAATCGTCGTATTGCGATATTTAAAACAACCAGTATCTGTCGCAAGACCTGTGTATATACAACTTGCAATGTAGTGGTTTATCTCTACACCAAGGCTTTTTATAACGTCAAAAACTATCTCGCAACAGCTTGAACTTGACGAATCTACCAATGTGTTTTTCGCAAAGCCTTCGTTGCTTTGATGGTGGTCTATGCTAATGTCGGCATTTTCGCAAAGTGATTTATGTTGTTCGTCAACAAGCTGCACAGACGCTGTATCCACCGCGACGATGTACGGTTGTTTGAAATCTCTTTCGCTGTCTTCGCTAAACTTTTCCGTCATATAGCAATACCTTGACGGAATCGTTCCGCTTGGTGAAACAAGCGCTTTTTTTCCTAAAATCTCAAGCGCTTCACGCAACGCAAACGCACACCCCAAAGTATCTCCATCGGGATTTTTGTGCGGTAAAATCAAAATTTCATCGTTTTGCTTCAATAGCTGTGCTACTTGTTCTATAGAAATATTATTTGTCTTGCTCATCTTTTAGCCCCTCTAATATCGAACTAATCTTGTTAAAATATTCTGTTGAGTCATCCGGAATAAATATAAGTTCCGGTGCTTTTCGTATCTTCATATTTTTTGATATATTAGTTCTTAGGTGTCCTGCGGCTTTTTTCAAAACGGCACACGCCTCTTTAGCGCTTTCATAGCCTTTTATCGACCCGATATTAACCTTTGCATACGAAAGGTCGCTTGTGACCTCTACGCGCATAACCGAAAGAAAACTGTCGATTCTCGGATCTTTCATGTTTTGTATAAGCGAGGAAAGCTCCTGCTTCATATCTTTGTTTAATCTATCTATCCTGTGTGATGGCATTTTGGTTTCCTCCTTTTTGTTAATACAATTGCAACACCGCAAATTGCGGTGTTGCAATAATTATTTACTTTAAATCTAGTCTCTATACTCTTCAATAACATATGATTCAAAGATATCTCCGTTTTTGATGTCGGCAAACTTTTCAAGGGTTATACCACATTCAAATCCCGCAGCAACCTCTTTAACATCGTCTTTAAACCTTCTCAAAGATCCAACCTTATCATCGTGGATAATAATTCCGTCGCGAACTACGCGGATAAGGTCACCTCTTGAAACGTTACCCGAAAGAACATAACATCCAGCAACCGTTCCGACCGAAGAAATTTTGTATACCTCGCGAATCTCAATTCTTCCGCGTTCTGCTTCCCTTGTCTTGGGCGCAAGCATACCTTTAAGCGCGTCTTTAACGTCGTTAATCGCGTCATATATAATACGATACATGCGCATTTCAACGCTTTTTTGTTCCGCTTGTTCCATAGAAGATACATCGGGACGAACGTTAAACCCAACTACGATAGCTCCCGAAGCCTCCGCTAGCATTATGTCGGACGAATTAATTCCGCCAACTCCTGTGT
>CAYJFO010000147.1:0-3803 GCA_964369645.1 uncultured Oscillospiraceae bacterium
AAACCTAAAGAATTTTCGTTTTCATCTATAAAAATTAAATCTCGATAGACCTCGTCACAGATAACAAAGATATCTTTGTTTTTTATAATATCACGTATAGTTTCAAGCGTTTGTTTTGAATATATACAACCGGTAGGGTTGTTTGGAGATGTCAAAATAATAGCTTTTGTTCTATCGGTTATTGCAGATTTAAGGTTGTTTTCGGTTATGTCGAAACTAGCGTCTGTCGTATCAAGCGGAACGTATTTTCCACCCACCATGTTTATAATCTGTTCATATAGTCCAAACGCCGGCACAGGAACAACTATCTCGTCACCTTTACATATAACGGTAAAAAGCGTTGCAAACAATGCTTCGGTTGCACCAATCGTTAAAACTACCTCGTCGGGGGAATAGCAAAGCCCGTGTTTTTTTTGCTCGAACTCGGTGATGGCTTTTCTAATATAAAGGTCGCCGTTGTTTTCGGGGTAGTGGGTAACGCCGTTATCAAGCGCATCTTTTGAAGCTTTGCAAATTTCGGACGGTGTGTCAAAATCGGGCTCGCCAATAGTCAGGAATATTGCGCCTTCCGTTTTTTTTGCAAGCGCTGTAAATTCCCTTATACCGCTTTTTTTAATCGACAAAACGTTGGGATTTAATAAATCTTTCATATAAAAACTCCAAAAATAAAATTATAAAGTGAAAAGTTGTATAACTTGAAAATTCATTTTCAAGTTATTGCCACGAAAGGATAATAACAAAGATGAAACAAATACCTTTTTCAAAACAAGAGATGCAAAATATTATTGAAAAATATCCGACACCGTTTCATATATACGACAAAAAAGGTATAGAAGATTGTGTTAAAAATCTATATAAAGCGTTTAGTTGGAACAAGGGATTTAAAGAATATTTTGCGGTTAAAGCAAACCCTAATCCGTCGATATTAAAACTTTTAAAACAACTGGGTTGTGGGGTCGATTGCGCTTCTGACGTTGAACTTAAACTCTCGCAAAGCGTGGGCTTTTTGGGCGAAGACATCATGTTTAGCTCTAACAACACAAAGGCGGAAGAATTCGCGTTGGCAAACAATCTTGGGGCGATTTTAAATCTTGATGATATCGGACACATCGACACGATTTTGGAGAAGAGTTCTATCCCAAAAACAGTGTCTATAAGATACAACCCGGGCGACAACGTTTTTAAAACCAAAGGGATTATGGGAAGCCAAAACGAAAGTAAATTCGGAGTGACAAAAAAACAACTGTTTGAAGGATTTTTGCGCCTTAAAGATGAGGGGGTTGAAACTTTCGGTATCCATGCGTTTTTGATGAGTAACTGTCTTGCGGAAGAATATTATCCCGACCTTGCCGAATGCCTTTTTAGTTTAGCGGTTGAAATCAAAAAAGAAACAGGGATCAACATAAATTTTATAGATATGTCGGGCGGAATCGGTATTCCATATTACGAAAGCGACAAACAAGTAGATATCTTTAAAGTCGGCGACGGAGTTAAAAAGGCGTATGACGAGATTGTTGTTCCAAACGGACTTGAAATAAGCATATACACCGAACTTGGAAGATATATTACAGGCCCATACGGATACTTTGTCGGGACAGTTCTACATAAAAAAGAGACATATAAAAACTATGTCGGGATAGACGCGTCGGCGGTTAATCTTATGCGCCCCGCTATCTACGGCGCCTATCATCATGTGACGGTTTTGGGTAAAGAACAGGATGATAGAAACTATCGATGTGATGTTGTTGGCTCGCTTTGCGAAAACAACGACAAGTTCGCAATTAATCGAGACATACCCGAACCCGAGATAGGGGATTTGCTTGTTATCCACGACACCGGCGCACACGGACACGCGATGGGAAGCAACTATAACGGAAAACTTCGGTCGGCGGAACTTATGTTGAACGACGACAAAACCGCGACACTTATTAGACGCGCCGAAACGTTTGAAGATTATATAGCGTGTTTTAACATTTAAGATATATTGTTATTATTCTATTACGATTAAAAACGTTTGTCAAAGAAATATATTTTTAAAAGAGGTAACAAGATTGAAAAGAGAAACTAATATTTTCAAAAGATATTTTATCGATGGTCTAAGTTATATGGCCTTGGGACTTTTTTCGTCGCTTATCGTGGGACTAATAATCACACAGCTCTCAAAGATACCCGGTCTTTCGTTTCTTTCGGGGCTGACCGATGTTTTGGCGGCTTCCTCTCCCGTAATAGGTTCGGCTATAGGCGTTGCTATCTCATATGGCCTTTCGGCAAAACCGCTTGTGCTTTTTACCTCGGCGGCGACGGGAGCTATTGGTTACGTTGCCGGAGGCCCTGTCGGGGCGTATATAGCGGCTATCGTCGGAACAGAAGTAGGCGGACTTGTTGCTTCTAAAACAAAGATCGATATAGTAGTAACACCAATAACAACGCTTTTTTCGGGCGGGTTTGTTGGGATTCTCGTAGGTCCTTATATATCAAGCTTTATGTTGTGGCTTGGAAGCATCATAAACAACGCGACCGAGATGTCTCCGTTCCCAATGGGGATAATCGTTGCGGTGGTAGTAGGCCTTGCGTTGACGGCGCCGATAAGTTCGGCGGCTCTTTGTATTATGCTTGATATAAGCGGACTTGCGGCGGGGGCGGCTACCGTTGGATGTTGTGCCCAAATGTTGGGGTTTGCCGTAACAAGCTATCGCGACAACGGGTTAGGAGGCCTTATCTCTCAAGGCCTTGGAACGTCGATGCTTCAAATATCTAATATACTTAAACGCCCCGCAATTCTAATCGCTCCAACGCTTACGGCGGCGGTTCTAGGGCCTCTTTCAACGGTGGTATTCAAGATGACAAACACAGCGGCGGGGGCAGGAATGGGAACTTCGGGACTTGTTGGACAGTTTGGAACGTTTGCCGCAATGTCGACCGAACCATTTGAATCGGTTATGCTAAAGGTGGTTATAATTCAATTTGTTTTGCCGATTTTAATTGCGCTTTCGATAGATGCAGTGGTTAGAAAACTAGGTTGGGTCAAAAAAGGCGACATGAAACTTACTGTTGCGAAATAGAAAGGAACTTCGCGTATAATGCATGAACTTTTAAAGGTTGATTTTGTTCCGCAAAAGATTTTGACAAAACGAAAAAGCATTAAAAAAGAAATCTTATCGAACGAAAAACAAAGAACAAAAAAGAAGATAGCGATTTTAGGGGGTTCTTCGACCCACGATATAAAAGAAATATTAGAACTTTTTTTGCTTGACAACGACATAGAGCCGTCGTTTTATCAATCAGAATATGGTCTTTTTTTCGAGGACGCGGTTTTCTCCAATGAGGAGTTAAACGAATTTAAACCAGATTTTGTTTTGGTACATACCTCTTGGCGAAACATTAAAAGCTTTCCGTCTCTTTCGGACAATGTCGATAGGGTGGACGAACTTTTGGGGCAAGAATTTGAAAAGTTTAAACTTGTTTGGGAAAAACTTTTTGAGAGATTTAACTGTGTTATAATTCAAAATAATTTTGAGATGCCATTTGAAAGGTTTTTGGGAAACAAAGACTGTTCCGATATCCACGGGAAGATTAATTTTTTAACGCGTCTTAATCAAAAATTCTATGATTTTTCAGGACAAAATTCAAATTTTTACATCAACGACATAAACTATCTTTCGGCGGTTTTTGGTTTAGAAAACTACAGCGACCCGCTTTATTGGTATATGTATAAATACAGCCTTTCGCTTAATGCTGTGCCGAGTTTTTGTAAAAGTGTTTCGGACATTATAAAATCGACGCTTGGGAAAAACAAAAAAGCC
>CAYJFO010000148.1:0-3786 GCA_964369645.1 uncultured Oscillospiraceae bacterium
ATGAACAACAAAACAAGTTTTTTGCAGTATACAGTTTATCAAGCGCAAAAAACGGGGCGGGTTTTTAGGGCGTGTGTCGCCCTAAATCGTTTAGGGGGGAGATGGGGGGTGTCGGGGGGACCAGTGGGGGAGAGTCGAAACTCCCCCAGGTTCCCCTGACATAAACGTTTGAAAGAAATCAATTGTAATTTTGTGAAAAATGACAAAATACAATTTTTCTATAGGACTTTTTCGACACCCTGCGGGCGGATAAAAAGCTAACTTTAGTTGGTGTTGCCACCCCTACCACCTTTTATAATTTTCGCTACGCTGAATGCAAGCTTTCGCTACGCTGAATGCAAGCTTTCGCTACGCTGAATGCAAGCTTTCGCTACGCTGAATGCAAGCTTTCGCTACGCTGAATGCAAGCTTTCGCTACGCTGAATGCAAGCTTTCGCTACGCGAAAGCTATGACAATGCCGCCCTCATATGCATACATCGACGAAAGGCCGCCTGTTGGGGTTAGCGTAACTTGTTTAACCGCCTTGCATCTTTCGAGAATATCTTTTTTTAAAGCCTCTGCTCGCTCGGCACAATTGCAATACGCCAACACAAGGTTAACCGAGTTCGGTTTTAAATCGTCTGTTTTCTCCGCGATTACAGATACGAGTTTGTTGAGCGTCTGTTGAAATCCTCTAACTTTACACATGACGTCGATTTCGCCCTTGTCGCTTGCGCACATGATGGGAAACGTGTTGAGAATCGACGCAGCAGACGCTTTAATTCTGCTTACCCTTCCGTTTTTAACAAGGTTGTCAAGACTTTCAAGAACAAAGATAGTCTGCATTCTTGAGATAAACGCCTCGATAGCCGCCACAATCGTTTCAAAAGAGCAGTTTTGTTTAATTAAACGATTTATCTCCATGGCTATAAGGGTCTCCCCCGACGCCGCACTTTTCGAATCAAATATGTGTATCTTTTTTTCGGGACTTTCCGAAAGCACCATGTCTTTTGCAATAACCGCCGAACCATACGTTCCCGAAAGAGCGGAAGAAAGCGTTATAACAAACGACTCAAGATGTTTTCTCATAATCTTTCCAAAATCCTCTGGGGACGGGCAGTTAGAACGCGCCGGTTCTTTGTGTGCCTTAAGCTCGTCCATTAGCGCTACGGTATCCAAACCCGGGACATCGACATATTCGTTGCCGTTCGCAACCCTTATCGTTAACGGTGCAAATTCGATATCTAGTTGTTCTCTTAATTCTTCAGTCGTGTCGCACGAGCTGTCCGCTATTATCTTCATCTGTTTTGTTCCCTTCTTTTTTGTTTTGTGCACACTTCGCTGTAGTTTTTTAACGACTTTCTTTAGAAAGTCACTACAAACGAAAAAACACAAAACCTTGTTTGAAATAAATTCTCAAACTTTTAAACAAGTCGACAATAATATTTTATCGATCTCTTACCTTCATTGTACTTTATTTCTGCCAAAAACACAATCGATTTCACCATTAATAGTGAACATTTCAAATACACTGACTAATTTTAAAAGTCAAGTTGCTATATCTTGGGCTTTTTCTTGCTTAAATTTATTTTGCTCTCTGTCTTTGTCGATATTCTTTTTATATTTCCACGGTGCATAAAAACAACCAAACCGCCGGCGGCTATCGACATTATCAATATAGCGGTGTTGTACATAAAAGCCGCGACAAACAACGGAAACGCTACAGCGGCAAAAACCGACCCCAAAGAAACCATCTTTGAAAGCAAAACTGTTAACGCGAAAACAACTATTACAACGCACGCTATGCGCCAATCAAAAAACAGTATCGCAAAAACAGCGGTTAAAACGCCTTTACCGCCTTTAAAATCGAAAAAAACCGGAAAACAATGGCCGATTATACAAAACAAAACCGCAAGCATCATGCCTTCGGCAGCAAGTCCTAATGGAGTCATCAACATCATCGCAATATAACAAGAGGCAACCCCTTTAAGCCCGTCGATAGCTAGAACAACCCAAAAACCACTTAGACCAAAAGACCTTATGTAATTTGTTAACCCTGCGTTTTTGCTTCCGTATTCTCGAACGTCGGTCTTGTTGATAAATTTAGAGCTGAAAATAGCTCCGTTTAAACACCCCAAAAGATATGAGGTTAAGCAGATCAACAAAAAACTAAAAACTGTGTAATCCATATTGATAACTATTCTCCTTTTCTTTAAAAGCGGAACTTTGTTTCACGCAAGGTCCGCAGCGTTTTGCTCACAACAATCGAAAAAGCAAAAACTTTATTTTTAAATCCGTTTATAAAATCAATCAAAACGAATCAAATTGAAACATTTGTAATAAACATTGCTTTTAGAATTATATTTTTATTATTTCTATTTGTCAATCCCATAAAAAATGTGTTATACTTACATCAACATAAATCTTCTAAAAAATAATAAGTTGAGGTGGCGACAATGGCGATGGGAGATATTTTGTATCTTGCGATACCATGTTTTAATGAAGAAGAGGTTTTGCCCGAAACCTATAAACGTTTAAAAGATAAGATGGAATTTTTGATTAAGCAAAAAACAATCTCGAAAAATTCTCGTGTTGTTTTTATCGACGACGGTTCAAGCGACGAAACATGGGAACAAATCGAACATTTCCACAAACAAGACAATCTGTTTTCCGGACTAAAACTTTCTAAAAACCGCGGACATCAAAACGCGTTGCTCGCAGGGCTCATGACGGCTCGGGAATGTGCCGACGTTGTTATATCTATGGACAGCGATCTCCAAGACGACATCGACGCAATAGACAGATTTCTCGAACAATATAACAACGGCGCCGACATCGTTTACGGCGTTCGTTCAAAACGCAAAAAAGACAGCATGTTCAAGCGTTCAACCGCTCAATCGTTCTACAAACTCATGAACATGTTCGGGGCAAACGTTGTGTACAACCACGCCGACTACAGGCTTATGAGCAAACGCGCCCTCGACGCTCTCGCCGAATTTAAAGAGGTCAACTTATTTTTACGCGGAATGGTTACGCTTGTCGGGTTCACAACCGCCACTGTTGAATACGAACGAAACGAACGATTTGCCGGCGAAAGCAAATATCCGCTTGGCAAGATGCTTTCCCTTGCGTTTGATGGAATAACTTCGTTTTCGATTAAACCAATCCGTATGATAACCGGTCTTGGAATTTTTATAATTATCGTCTGCCTTGCCGCAATTGTATATACTCTTCTTTCGATGATGATGGGTTACGTCGTGACCGGTTGGAGCTCGACCATGCTTTCTATCTGGTTAATTGGCGGAATTCAAGTCGCTTCGCTTGGCGTCATAGGGGAATATATCGGCAAGATCTATGTCGAAACCAAAGCAAGACCAAGATTTATTATCGAACAGTTTATAAACAAAAAGTAACAAACAATATAAATAAACAGACAAGAAAAAGGGATGTGGCACGAAGCCATGTCTCTTTTTTACTATGTTTATGTTATAAAATGTTTGTCCTAAACTAAACGGAGTTTGCAAAACCTGTGTTTGAGCTTAAAATCAAACTGTCCGCAACCAAAAGGCGAGAATTCGAAAAAAGGTTGATATCAAGCGTGCCTTTTTTCAAAAAACGAGGAGCAACGTAGCGATGTGCGCGATGACTTTTATCTTTTTATAAAAAGTCGTCGCAAACTAAGCGAAGTTTGCGTAATTACATCTATGTATACTAAAAATCGAAAAAAGGTGTTAGCGACTAGGTTTACGTCATGAGGGCGCTTGCAACCGAATAGTAAACCCGAGCGTGCCTTTTTTCGGAAAACG
>CAYJFO010000149.1:0-3775 GCA_964369645.1 uncultured Oscillospiraceae bacterium
GACTTTTCGGAAAACCGACCGTTCTCAACAACGTTGAAACGCTTGCAAACATTCCACAAATCTTCCTTAAAGGTGCCGATTGGTTCTCGTCTATCGGAACAGAGAAATCAAAAGGTACAAAGGTTTTTGCCCTAGTTGGTAAAATCACCAACACAGGTCTCGTTGAAATACCAATGGGAACAACACTTCGCACGATAATCGAAGAGATTGGCGGCGGAATCCCGGGCGGAAAGAAATTCAAAGCTGCTCAAACGGGCGGTCCTTCGGGCGGATGTATTCCGGCTGACCTTATAGATACCGAAATCGACTACGACAACCTTCTTGCTATTGGTTCGATGATGGGTTCGGGCGGTCTAATCGTCATGGACGAAGACACCTGTATGGTTGATATCGCTAAGTTCTTCCTCGACTTTACCGTTGAAGAAAGTTGCGGAAAATGTACACCTTGCCGAATCGGAACAAAGAAACTTCTCGGAATGCTTGATAAAATCACTGAAGGCAAAGCAGTTATGTCCGACCTTGACGAAATGGAACAACTTTGCCACTACATCAAAGCTAACTCGCTTTGCGGTCTTGGCCAAACAGCTCCAAACCCCGTTCTTTCAACTCTTCGTTACTTCAGAGATGAATACGAAGCACACGTTAACGACAAAAAATGCCCGGCCGGTGTTTGTAAAGATCTTTTAAGCTACAAGATTATCGCCGATAAATGTAAAGGTTGTTCGCTTTGCGCGAAGAAATGTCCCGTTAACGCTATTAGCGGCGAGATTAAAAACCCGTACGTTATCGACCAAGATAAATGTATTAAATGTGGTGTTTGTATCGACAGCTGTAAATTTGGCGCAATAATTAAGGAATAAGAGAGAAAGGAAAAATTATAGATTATGAGTAATGTAAATTTAACTGTAAACGGCTTATCTGTAACTGTTCCCGAGGGTTCGACAATCCTCGACGCAACGGTTAAAGCAGGTATTAAGGTTCCTACTCTCTGTTATTTGAAAGAGATCAACGCAATAGGTGCCTGTCGTATATGCCTTGTTGAAGTAGAAGGCGCAAGGGGTCTAATGGCTTCATGTGTTGCCCCGGCAACCGAAGGAATGGTCGTTCGCACAAATACTAAAAATCTTCGTGAAGCAAGAAAAACAACACTTGAACTTATTTTAAGTAACCACAACATGACCTGCCTTAGTTGTGCTAGAAGCACAAACTGCGAACTTCAAAACCTCGCAAATGAATATGGCGTAGACAGCAAACGTTTTGAAAACGACTTCAAATCCGAAGTTGATGCTTCCGCTATCCACCTTATAAGAGACAACTCTAAATGTATCCTTTGCCGTCGTTGCGTTGCCGTTTGTAAACACAACCAACACGTAGCGGTTATCGGACCAAACAACAGGGGTTATGAAACACATGTTGCTTCGGCGTTCGAGATGGATCTTGCCGAAACACCTTGTATCCACTGTGGCCAATGTATAGCAGTTTGTCCGACAGGCGCTTTGATGGAAAAAAGTCATATAGACAAAATCTATGACGCTATCCAAGATCCCACAAAACACGTCGTTGTCGGCCCTGCTCCTTCTGTTCGTGCTCAACTTGGCGAATGTTTCGGAATGCCTATTGGCACAAATGTTGAAGGAAAACTTGCCGCTTCTTTAAGAAGACTCGGCTTTGACAAAATTTTCGACGTCGACACGGCTGCCGACATGACAATTATGGAAGAAGGAACAGAGCTTCTCGACCGCATTTCGAACGGTGGAAAACTTCCGCTTATAACTTCATGTTCACCAGGTTGGGTTAAATTCTGTGAATACTACTACCCCGAATTCCTCGAAAACGTTTCGTCGTGCAAATCTCCGCAACAGATGTATGGTGCTTTGGTTAAATCGTACTATGCGGACAAAGCAGGCATCGACCCGAAAGACATCTTTGTTGTAAGCGTCATGCCATGTACGGCGAAGAAGTTCGAGCTTTCGCGTGAAGACCAAGCCGCAAACGGAGTTCCCGATGTAGACGCTTCGCTCACAACAAGAGAACTTGCAGAGATGATTAAAACCGCAGGCATCGAGTTCCTCACTCTTGAAGACGAAGAGTTCGACCCCGTCTTTGGCGTGGCTTCGGGCGCAGGACACATCTTCGGCGCAACGGGCGGCGTTATGGAAGCAGCTCTTAGAACGGTTGCTGAAATCGTTACAGGAAAAGCTCTTGACAAACTCGAGTTTGACGATGTTCGCGGAACGAAAAACATCAAAGAAGCTGAATATGATCTTGCCGGAACTAAAGTTCGTGTTGCAGTCGTCAGCGGACTTCAAAACGCAGCAGACCTTCTTGACATGGTTAAGAAAGGCGAAAAAGACTATCACTTTATCGAAGTTATGGCGTGTCCCGGCGGTTGCGTAAACGGCGGCGGACAACCCCTTCAACCCGGTCATGTTCGCAACTATGTCGATCTTCGTGCCGAAAGAGCAAAAGCTTTGTACAGCGAAGACGAAGCGATGACATTAAGAAAGAGCCACGAAAATCCCGTTATCAAAGATATCTATGACAACTATCTTGATAAACCGGGCAGCCACAAGGCTCACCACCTTCTCCACACAAGCTATGTAAAAAGAGATAAATATTAATAGACACCTTAAAAAAACCGCCCGATTGGGCGGTTTTTTTAACTATAATTAATTTTAAATGTTTTTGTCAGGGGCGTAGGGGGCTTTTTTCGATGTCGCCAATACGCCCACACAAGATTAAGGGCGTTATAGCACGCCCCCGCACCCCCCAAAACGATTTAGGGCGACACACGCCCTAAAAACCCGCCCCGTTTTTTGCGCTTTATAAACTGTATACACTGCAAAAAACTTGATTGGTTGCTCTTTTTTAATTAGTATATTTTCAAAGCTTTTTGTTTTGAATTTTTTAGCGAGAACTTCGTATTGATACATAAAAAACCGCCCGATTGGGCGGTTTTTTAATGTTTTCATCTTAAACTATTCTTCAGTTTTTTTTGCCAAAACTTTAACTATTCGATGTTCATCTACCTCTAAAACGGTGAAACAGTATCCCGATTCGGTAATCGAAGCCTTTTCGCCTTGTTCCGGTATTCTACGTAAACGGTCGGTCAAAAGCCCTGCTATTGTCTCATAGTCTCCAACATTTTGAAACACAATTTCAAGAGCATCTTCAACCTCTTCAAGATCCGCCGTTCCGACAATAACAAACTTGTCATCTGCAACCTTTTGAATTTCAACCGGTTCGTCGTCGAACTCGTCTTGAATATTTCCTACTATGCTTTCGATAAGATCCTCAACCGTGACTATGCCCTCGGTTCCGCCATATTCGTCAACAACAACCGCAAGCTGGCTACGCTTAACGCGAAGTTGTTCAAAAATTTCGTTACAAGGCGCGGTTTCAGGAACAAAGATTACAGGTCGCAAACAGTCGTTTATCTTAAATTCTCTTTTGTTTTTAACAAGATACTGCAAAAGATCTTTAACCACCAAAAGGCCCTTAACTTCGTCTATGCCGTCTTCTCCGCAAACCGGTATTCTTGAATGTCCCGTTTCTATCGAAAGTTTAACTATATCCTCAAGTGAACTTGACTCTCCGACCCATTCAACCTCGGTTCTGTGTGTCATAACGTCGTTAACCGCAAGGTTGTTAAACTCAAATATGTTGTGGATCATCTCTTGTTCCGCCGAAGCTATCGTTCCGTCCTGTTCGCCTTCGTCTATCATAAGGCGAATTTCCTCTTCGGTGACTTCGCGGTCTTTGTCGTTAGGATCTA
>CAYJFO010000150.1:0-3775 GCA_964369645.1 uncultured Oscillospiraceae bacterium
GTAGTAAAAAAGTGATTTATCCATCTATATTTTCCTTAATTTAAGCATTGACATTTTATTTATTTCGATGTTACTATTTAATGTAGGTTATATTAATACTAGTCTTGACTATACAAAGATACAAAAATCGAATTATCAACTTTAATATATGGTTTTTAACCAAGATTTTTTGTTAATCTTTTAAAGAAAGAATAGTTACCCTATAGATTATATTGCATAAAGCTTTTATTTTCAAGCTTTAATACTAGTCTTTGAAAAAACTGTATAAATTGAATAAAGTAAGTGAGGATTTTTTATGAGCAAAAAAAAGATAGCAATTGTCGGCGCAACCGGAATGGTTGGAAGAACATTTCTTGAGGTTCTTGAAGAATATAAAATGACCGACTATGATTACACACTTCTCGCCTCTGCTAGAAGCGCCGGAAATGAAGTTGAGTTTATGGGCAAAACCCATATAGTTAAAGAACTTACCGAGCAAAGCTTTGATGAAGGGTTTGACATCGCTCTTTTCTCGGCAGGTGGCGGAACAAGCGCACAGTTTGCCCCGATAGCCGCCGAAAAAGGCGCAATTGTAATCGACAACAGCGCACAGTGGAGAATGGACAAAAAAGTACCACTCGTTGTCCCTGAAGTTAACCCCGAAGATATCGACTGGCAAAGCGGCATTATTGCAAATCCCAACTGTTCGACTATCCAAGCGGTTGTCGCGCTAGCTCCGCTACACAAAGAATACAAGATTAAAAGAATTATTTATTCGACCTATCAAGCGGTTTCGGGAGCAGGCGTCAAAGGACACAACGACCTTGAAAGCGGTGTTAAAGGTTTTTATGAAAGCAAAGAATATCCCCTTGAAAAATTCCCATACCCTATCTTTAACAACTGTATCCCCCACATCGACGTTTTCTTAGAGGACGGATATACAAAAGAAGAGCGTAAAATGATTTTGGAGACACAAAAAATTCTTCATGACGACAATATAGCGGTAACCGCAACTACTGTCCGTGTACCTGTTTTCAACTCACACAGCGAGTCTATCAACATCGAGTTTGAAAAATCGTTTGAAGTTGAAGACATCAAAAAACTTCTCTCGAATTCTCCGGGCGTCACCGTTGTGGACGACGTACAAAACAACAAATATCCCCTACCCCTCGACGCCACAGGACACGATGACGCATTTGTCGGCAGAATTCGCCGCGACACAAGCGTTGAAAACGGCCTTAACCTTTGGTGTGTAAGCGATAACATTAGAAAAGGTGCCGCTTCAAACGCAGTTCAAATTGCAAAATTAATTCTTGACAAATAAATATTTTTAAGGAGTTTTACCATTGAAACAAAGTCTTTTCAAAGGCGTTTGCACGGCTCTCGTGACGCCGTTTAAGGACGATTTAACAGTGGATTATAAAGCCTTAGGAAGATTAATTGATTACCAACTTAAAAACAACGTAGATGCCCTTTTGGTTTTTGGAACTACGGGAGAAAGTTCGACGTTAAGCGACGACGAAAAGATGTCGATACTTGAATTTACAGTTGAAAGAACACAAGGAAAAGTTCCGATAATAGCCGGAACCGGAAGCAACAACACAGCCCACGCCGTAAGCTTGTCTAAACAAGCACAAAACAAAGGCGCTCGGGCTGTTTTGATTGTAACCCCCTACTACAACAAAACAAGCCAAAACGGACTTTTTGAACACTTTAAAGCCATATCAAACGAAATTAATATTCCGATAATGGTGTATAATGTTCCAGCAAGAACCGGAATGACGGTTGAGCCCGAAACCTATCTAAAACTGTCTGAGCTAAAAAACGTAGAGTATGTCAAAGAAGCCTCTACCGACATAGAGATGATAAAAAAATCTATTCAACTTACAAAAGGCAAACTTGACTTTTTTTGTGGTAACGACGACATGACGGTTGATGTTATGAAACTTGGAGCTTTTGGGGTTGTTTCGGTAACCTCAAATCTCGTTCCAAAAAGGTTTGAAAAGCTTACAAAACTCTGTCTTGGCGGAGGATTTGAATCGGCTGAACCTGAACTTCAAAATATGTTACCGCTTATAAAAACTATGTTTATCGACATAAACCCAATACCGATTAAATATGCCTTAAGTTTAGTTGGTATATGTAATGCGTCTCTTCGTCTTCCGCTTGTCGAAACAAACGATAAAAACAAAAAAGTAATAGAAAATCAACTAAAAATTAACTAATTTGAATTTACTTTTTAAATTGAATTTGATATACTTATTAAACTAATAAAACGCTTTAACATTGCGGACACGGCAAGCCGTGTCCGTTGATTTTTCAAGTTATAGAAAGAACGGTCTTTTTTTATGTTTAAACTTCTTTCCGAGCCGGTTAACCTAACGGTTGGAAACCCAATTAAAAAAATAGTGCTTTTTATGATACCTATGCTACTTGGCAATATAGCGCAACAGTTATACAACACGGTTGACAGCATTATTGTCGGACAGTTTAGCGGAGACAACGCTTTAGCGGCTGTTGGAAGCGCAGGACCTATCCTTAATTTGATGATTGTGTTTTTCGTCGGCATATCAATAGGTTCGGGCATCATGGTTTCACAGTATTTTGGAGCGCAAGATAAAGTTAACCTATCGGCGGCTATTGAATGTTGCATCTATCTTTCCGCCGTTTGTTCTATATTTCTAACAGTTGTAAGCCCTTTTTTGTTGAGACCACTTTTGGAACTTATCGGAACACCAAAAACACTTATCGACCAAAGTTATCACTACTTGCTTATCCTGATGCTTGGCAATGCGGGACTTGTTTTCTTTAACATAATATCAGGGGTTATCAGGGGCCTTGGCGACTCGATGTCTCCGCTTATATACCTCCTTATTTCAACCGTAATAAACATTGTTTTAGACCTTGTTTTTGTTGCATATTTTGATATGGGCGCGGCGGGGGTTGCGCTTGCAACCGCTATTGCCCAGTTTGTTTCGGCGTTTTTCTGTGTTGCGCGTTTACTTAAGATGCAAATCAGTTTTAAACTAAACTTAAAAAAACCAACCTTCAAACGGTTTCACCTTGGAACAATTTTTCGTCTTGGAATGCCGGCAGGGCTTACTCAAGTAATTATTTCGTTCGCTATGATAACGGTTCAATCGTTGACCAACACGTTTGGCGAGATGTTTATAGCCGCCAATGTAATTGTAATGCGTATAGACAGTTTTGCAATGTTACCAAACATGTCTTTTGGCAATGCTATGAGTACCTATGCTGCGCAAAATATCGGAGCCGGAAAGATGGACAGGGTTGTGAAAGGCGCAAAACAAGGAACTCTTTTCGCAACGGGACTTTCAATTGTAATAACTGTTCTTTTACTTTTGTTTGGCGAACTTCTTATGGGAATATTCACATCGACCGACGCGCTAGTTGACCTTAGCATGAGAAACATGAGAATTTTGGCGCTAGGCTATATCGCTATGGCAGTTTCACAAAGTTTGTCGGGAATCATACGTGGCGCCGGCGACACGATGGCGCCCATGTGGATTTCTCTGTTGACGATAGTTGTTGTACGTGTTCCGCTAGCTTACATTTTTGTATATTTCACGACTTCCCCGGAGTTTCCGAACGGAAGAAGCGAAACTATGTTTATCTCGCTTCTAATTAGCTGGGTATTTGGTGCGCTTGTAACGCTTGCGTATTATAAGTTTGGAGGGTGGAAGAACAAGGCGTTATAGTATAACGATATAAAAAAACAAGGAGGGCAAAAGCCCTCCTTTTCCTTTAATCTTTAAGCAACAACTCTGCCGCTGTG
>CAYJFO010000151.1:0-3765 GCA_964369645.1 uncultured Oscillospiraceae bacterium
CTCCACATTCGGGACAGAATTTAGGCACGGGTTTTCCGGTTTGTGGTTCCCAACCGCATTTGTCACACTTATATTGTGGAACTCCGGCTGGTTTTGGTTTTCCGCAATTAGAGCAGAATTTACCCTTATTTATCGCTCCGCATTCACAACTCCAACCGTTATCGGCTGGTTTTGGTTTTCCGCAATCGGCACAGAATTTACCTGTGTTTTGTTGTTTTCCGCACGCACAACCCCAACCTCCTGTAGCAGGAGCTTGTTGTTGCATCTGCTGCTGTTGTTGCGCTTGTTGCTGTTGACCCATTTGGAAAAGATTTGTGGCGTTCACTCCACCGGCGCCTTGAGCCATGTTCATGCCCATAAATGCCATCGGTGCTCCGGCGCCTTCATTGGCGGCAGCGGCTTGCATAGCGGCGGCTTGCGAACCAACAAGATGCGCGGCAGCACGGGTAGGATCCATAAACGCTGCGTTTCTTTGAAGTTCTTGGAGCATTTCCATGTCTTCTTCTACAGGGTTAAAGCTCGACATTCCGAAATTAGCTATCTCGATACCGCGACCATCGCGCCATTGTGCCGCAAGCAATTCTTTAATAGCGTCGCCCATCTCTCTTGTGTGTGCAAGCGCTTCGGAAATTCTAACTCCCATAGCGCCAATCTTTGCGAATGTAGGTTGAAGCGCTCCTAAAAGTTCGCTTTTAAGTTGACTGTCAAGTTGAGCACGGTTATAGTCGCCCGAAATGTTGCCGATTATGTTTGTGTACAACACCATAGGGTCAACAATTTTATAGCTGTATTCGCCGAAGCAACGCACATTAACATCAATGTCAATGCCGGCACGTTGATCGACAACACGGAAAGCAACAGGGACAGGTGTTCCGTATTTATTTCCGATAATTTCCTTGGTGTTAAAATAATATACACGTTGGTCTTTTGGGGGTTCTCCTCCAAAAGTAAAACGTTTCCCTATATTTTTAAATGACTCGATAATGCTTTCGCCGAGATTTCCTGCAAAGATAGAGGGCTCGGTCGATATATCATATATATATTCTCCGGGCTCTGCGCAAAGGTCAACTACCTTTCCTTGCTCGACAATAAGCATACACTGTCCGTCTGCAACCGCGATTACAGAACCATTACTTATAATGTTTTCAGAAGCTTTTGTGTTGGAGGAACGTCCCCCTACGCGTTTCTCACCTTTTGTCGCCAATACATCGACAGGAATAGATTCACAATAGAAAAACTCTTTCCATTGATCGGCTAAAACGCCCCCTGCCGCTCCGGCAATTGCTTTAATAAGTCCCATATGCAAAAATCCCTTTCTTTTAAATATATTATGTAATAATTATATATCATAACGCGAAAAGTGTCAATATTGATAGAATTCAATGGACAACAACCGAAAAAACAGATATTTACACAACAGTTTTTAAAACTGTCGACATTTTGCTATCGATAATATACCTATTCCTCGTTTGTTAAAATAATGCAAAAAATAAGGGCGACAAGTAAAATTCTACTCATCGCCCATTTTGTTAATTTCTTAACTTAACCTATTAATACATTCCGCCCATTCCGGGGTTTGGCATTGCGGGTTCTGCCGGTGCCGGAAGGTCTGAAACCAACGCTTCGGTCGTTATAACCATTGCGGCTACCGACGAGGCATTTTGCAATGCGCTTCTCGAAACCATTGTCGGGTCGACAATTCCCTCTTCAATCATGTCGCCATAATTTTCCGTTGCAGCATTCATGCCGTAGCCAACTTTTTTACTTGCAACGATCTTGTCGATTATAACCGAACCTTCAAGTCCAGCGTTTAATGCAATTTGACGAATAGGAGCTTCAAGAGCCTTAACAACAATCTTTGCGCCTGTTTTTTCGTCTTCGTCCGAAAGCATGTCGGAAACTTTTTGTGCCGCAGGAATTGCGTTGATAAATGCAACGCCACCGCCCGCAACTATGCCCTCTTTAACCGCCGCCTTTGTAGCCGAAAGAGCGTCTTCAACGCGAAGTTTCTTTTCTTTCATTTCAACTTCGGTTGCCGCCCCAACCCTGATAACGCCTACGCCACCCGAAAGTTTTGCCAAACGCTCCTCGAGTTTTTCTCTGTCAAAGTCAGAGGTAGTTTCTTCGATTTGAGCACGGATTTGACCAATGCGCGCATCGATGTTCGATTTTTCGCCCGAACCACCCATGATGATTGTAACTTCTTTTTTAACTTGTACTTTTTGCGCTGTTCCGAGTTGCTCGATAGTAGCGTCTTTAAGATCCATACCGATCTCTTCGCTTATAACTGTTCCGCCCGTTAAAATTGCGATATCTTGAAGCATATCTTTTCTTCTATCGCCAAATCCAGGAGCTTTAACAGCACAGCATACGAATGTACCGCGGAGCTTGTTTACGATAAGGTTAGCAAGCGCGTCGCCTTCTACGTCTTCCGCAATAATAACAAGTCTTTTGCCCGTTTGAACTATCTGTTCGAGCAAAGGCAATATCTCTTGAATATTCGAAATCTTTTTGTCGGTGATAAGAATAGATGCATCCTCGATAACCGCTTCCATCTTTTCGGTATCTGTTACAAGATAAGGAGTGATGTATCCTCTGTCGAACTGCATACCCTCGACAACTTCGATTTTGGTTTCGCTTGTTTTGCTTTCTTCGATAGTGATAACGCCGTCTTGCGAAACTTTTTCCATAGCTTCCGCTATAAGGCTTCCAATAAACTCGTCGCCCGCCGAAACAGTCGCTACCCTTGAAACGTCTTTAGATCCCGAAACTTGTTTCGAGTTTGCAACAATTGCCTCAACCGAAGCATCAACAGCTTTTTGAATTCCTCTTTTAACTGCCATCGGGTTTGCACCAGCGGCAACATTTTTCATACCCTCGCGCACAAACGCTTGAGCCAAAACTGTTGCGGTTGTTGTTCCGTCACCTGCTGCGTCGTTTGTTTTGGTTGCAACTTCTTTAATAAGTTGTGCGCCCATGTTTTCAAAAGCGTCTTCGAGTTCAATCTCTTTCGCAATTGTAACACCATCGTTTGTGATTAAGGGAGCGCCGAACTTTTTATCAAGAACAACGTTTCTTCCCTTAGGCCCTAATGTGATTTTAACAGTATCTGCGAGTTTATCGATACCCGCTTGAAGCCCTTTTCTGGCCTCTTCTCCATATTTTAGGTCTTTTGCCATATTAAGTTTAATCCTCCTAAACTTGGTTTCATTTTTTAAATTTTTATTCTACAATCGCTAAAATGTCTGATTGACGTACTATTATGCATTCTTGTCCATCAAACTTAACTTCTGTTCCGGCGTATTTGCTAAGGATTACTTTGTCGCCTACTTTAACGGTCATCTCGACTTCTTTTCCCTCAACAAGTCCTCCGGGACCTACTGCGAGAATTTCAGCAATTTGTGGTTTTTCCTTTGCCGAAGAAGTTAGAATAATTCCGCTTTTGGTTGTTTCTTCCGCTTCAACCATCTTGACAACAACTCTGTCCGCTAACGGTTTAAGTATCATTTTTATATACCTCCAATTAATAACTTTTTAGCAGTCTTGCGTTTTGAGTGCTAACTATATTTTAAACCTTTTTTTATAAAAATCAAGTAATAATTTCTGAACAGTTCATCTTTGTTTTATATGTATATTTATTCGTACGAATTACAAATATTTTTGTGTATATTGCTAGTTGTTTTTGATGTTTTTCAAAACTTTTAGGGTCGAATTTAGCACAACACCCATTAAAAAGCCCATAATTATTCCAAAAATCAATATAAC
>CAYJFO010000152.1:0-3765 GCA_964369645.1 uncultured Oscillospiraceae bacterium
GGGGGCCTCTTTGTAAAAAAAATCTATAGAAAAACTTTGAATTAATATGATATAATAATAAATATGCTTCGCCTTACGTCAACGTTTTATCGCGGAGATTATATATTGATTATTACTGAAAAGGAGATTTTCACGCATGAAAGGTTATATGAACAAGATAGCTCTTGTGGATCTTACGACCCAGATTGTCTTAGATTACTATGTTTCGGACAAAGATAGAAAACTCTTTTTAGGAGGAAAAAGCCTTGCGGCAAAGGTTATCTATGATAATATAAAGGAAAAGATAGATCCATTTTCAAGTGAAAACCTTATTGTAATAACAACCTCTCCTTTAACTGGGTCGACTGCGCCTTGTTCCTCACGATTTAATGTCTCGACAATCTCCCCGTTAACCGGGCTTTTGACATCAAGTAATTGCGGTGGGAATTTTGGAATATTTCTTAAAAAAGCTGGGTTTGATGGACTTGTAATAAAAGGTAAAGCGCAAAGCCCTGTTTTGCTTGAGGTTACAAACGACACAATTACATTTAAAGATGCCGCAACCCTTTGGGGCAAAAAGACTGGTGAAACGGAACAACTTATCGGTGGAAAAAACAACGGAAAGTTTGTTATTGGGCCTGCTGGGGAAAACCTTGTACTCTATGCTGGAGTTTTTTCAAATGAGCGTGCTGCCGGACGGGGCGGTGTTGGCGCGGTTTTTGGAAGCAAAAACCTTAAAGGCCTTGTTGCCGAGGGAACAAATTCTGTTGCTTTTTATGATAAAGAAGAGTTTAAAAAATTGAATAAAAAATGGATTTCAACACTTAAAAAACATCCGCTTACCGGTGGACAACTTCCAACCTATGGAACAGCAGGGCTTGTTACCCCGATGAATTTTAGAAATCTTCTCGCGACTAAAAACTATAAATATGGAAGTTATGACAAGTTTGAGGATATAAGTGGCGAAACATTAACAGAAAAATATCTTGTCAAAAACAAAGGGTGCATGTCATGTCCAATCCATTGCGCAAGGGTTGTGACAGTCCACGGCAAACAGGTCAAAGGCCCCGAAGTCGAGACGATTACCCTTTTTGGAAGCAACATATTAAACAACGATATGAAAGCAATTCTTCACATAAACCACCTTGCGGACGAATACGGACTTGATACGATAAGCATGGGGTCGACAATTGCGTTTGCAATGGAGCTTAACGAGAAAGGTTTGTGGGACTCGGGGTTAAAGTTTGGAGATATGACCAACATAGAAAAAACTATTGAAGATATAGCATATCGAAGAGGTATAGGCGATTTGTTAGCAGAAGGAACAAAGCGTCTTGCGGCGAAATTTGGCGGAGAACAATACGCAATTAACGTCAAAGGTATGGAGCTTGCGGCGTATGAACCACGAGGAGCCCAAGGAATGGGGTTAAGCTATGCAACGGCAAATAGGGGAGGTTGTCATCTGAACGGTGGTTACATGGTTGTGCTTGAGGGATTGGGTCTTGATATTTCGGGAAAGACAACCAAAGGCAAGGCGGCGTTCTCGATATTCTTCCAAGATCTTATGGAAGCCGTGTCGTCAGGCGGGAGTTGTCTTTTCACAACGTATGCCGTACTTCCAGGTTTTTTGATTTCAAACCCAAATAATGTTGTCTCAAAAACTGTCAATAAAGTTGCGCCTTTTTTTGGCGGAGTCATAGCTGCCGCACATAAATTTCCATGGCTACTGTCGCTTAACATACCGGCTATGATCCCACACTCGGTTATGATAAACCATCTAACCGGAATGAAGATGACGATAGGTTCGCTCAAAAAAACCGGAGAGAGAGGATATAACCTTGAGAGGATTATAAATCTTAAACTCGGAATGACAGGTGAACAGGACACTTTGCCAAAGCGTCTGATTAAAGATCTTCAAAGACAGAACGACAAAACAAGTGTCGTAAAACTTTCCGAAATGCTTCCACAATACTATGCTATTAGAGGTTGGGATAAAAGTGGTGTTCCAACTCAAAAGACGCTTAAAAAACTGGGGATAGAATGATTAATATTAAGTTTTACGGTTTAATAAGAGAACAGCTTAAAATTAAAGAGATGCAAAGCGAAGCGCATAATCTGAACGAACTCTTTTTAGAAATATCGGAAAAAACAGGATTAATGACAGCAAAAGAATTAAAAAAATCTATCATATTTATAGATAAAAAACCCCTCACAGAGTTTGGGGGATTTAGGACGAAGCTTAATCAAGATTGTGAAATTGCGTTGTTGTCTCCGGCAAGCGGAGGGTGAAGCGTAATTTAGGACTGAGGAATGAAGGTGTCGGAATAGCCGACAAATTTTAATATTTGGTTTTGTAGGTTTTGTGTCCTTGTTAATACATGTGGTTGCAAAATACAGCGGTAGAGGCGGATATCATCTGCCCGTTCATCATCACAAAATATCCCCAATATCCAAAATGTCCACAAAAAATCAATCCTAATAAATACTTAATATATTTTATGGAGGAACTGCATAATGAATATTTTCACAAAATGTTACGCAAGAACATTCCAATTTGCACTAAAAATTGGGGCATATTTTCTCCCGTGGCGTGTGCCACAAATTTTTTCGGGGGAAAACTGTGTTGAAGAATTTGTTGACAAGATTCAAAACCTTGGGCATAAAAATCTTTTGCTTGTAAGCGACCAAACGATCACAAAACTAGGCTTGTACAACGAAGTTATTGAAAAACTTAAAGTTAAAAATATTAATGTTTTTATATACGACAAAACCGTTCCAAACCCCACAGTTAAAAATGTCGAGGATGCACTTGTAATATATAAAAACAACGCCTGTAGCGGCATAATTGGTTTTGGCGGCGGCAGTTCGATAGATTGTGCAAAGGTTGTCGGTGCAAGGGTTGCAAGGCCTGCGAAGTCAATCGTGAAGATGAAAGGGCTTTTTAAAGTGCTTAAACGTCTTCCCGATCTTTTTGCTGTCCCAACAACAGCGGGAACTGGAAGCGAAACCACCGTGGCAGCGGTAGTAGTGGACGACGAAACACGCAGTAAATTTGCAATTAACGACATTCCTATAATACCGAGATATGCGCTTTTAGACCCCAAAATAACGGTTGGGTTGCCTAAAATAATTACCGCAACGACGGGTATGGACGCGCTTACTCACGCTGTAGAAGCGTACATAGGAAACAGCAATACAATAAAAACAGAGCAATATGCCGTTGAAGCTACAAAACTTATATTCGATAACCTCAAGAAAGCGTTTGAAAAACCGAACGATATCAATGCAAGAAAAAATATGTTGCGAGCTTCCTTTTGCGGAGGGGCGGCATTCACGAGGGGATATGTCGGAAACATTCATGCGGTGTCCCACGCATTGAGTGGAAGATACGGAACACCCCACGGGCTTGCAAACGCAGTTGCGCTTCCTGTTGTGCTCGAATATTATGGTGAATCGGTATATAAAAAACTTGCAAGTTTGTCCGACCGGGCCGATCTTTATGACAAGACTTTAAGCGACAAACAAAAAGCGGAGAAGTTTATACTAGATATTAAAGAGATGAACAACTATTTTGGTATTCCGTCAATAATTGAAGAGGTAAAAAGCGAAGATATTCCGTCGCTTGTCGAGCACGCATACAAAGAAGCGGTTCCGCTTTACCCTGTGCCGAAACTTTTAGACCGAAATGATGTTGAAAAAATATATAAAATATTATCAAATTGAAAACTAACAAATATTTCGACGTTATATTATTGACTTTTTAGCATAAAACAAGGTACAATATAT
>CAYJFO010000153.1:0-3733 GCA_964369645.1 uncultured Oscillospiraceae bacterium
ACCGTCGAAGGTGGTTTAGACGTAATATCATACACAACTTTGCTTACGCCTTTAACCTCGTTTGCAATCCTATTGGAGACCTTGCCCAACAGTTCAAACGGGAGCTTTGCCCAGTCAGCCGTCATAAAATCGTTCGTAGTTACTGCGCGAAGAGCAATTGTCTCTCCATATGTCCGTGCGTCACCCATGACACCAACCGTTTTAACGCCGGTATGCACAGCGAAATATTGGTTGACTTCACGTTCAAGACCAAAATTGCTAACCTCCTCGCGGAAAATTGCATCAGCTTCTTTTAAAAGATTTAGTTTTTCATCAGTTATTTCACCCATAATCCTAACCGCAAGGCCGGGCCCTGGGAATGGTTGACGCCACACAAGGTTGCTTGGGATGTCAAGTTCAAGTCCGACACGGCGAACCTCGTCTTTAAACAGGTCTCTAAGCGGTTCTACAAGGCCTTCAAAGGCTATGTCTTCGGGAAGTCCACCGACATTATGATGACTTTTAATTACCGCAGCTTCGCCCGTTCCGCTCTCCACAACATCAGGGTATATCGTTCCTTGACAAAGAAAGTTAACTTCGCCGAGTTTCCGAGCCTCCTCTTCAAACACCCTCACAAACTCTTCGCCAATAATTTTTCTTTTTCTTTCGGGATCGGTTATTCCGTTTAATCTGCTTAAAAACCGATCTTTAGCATCAACACGTATTATGTTCATGTCAAATTCTTTTTTAAACACTTTTTCAACAATATCACCTTCATCTTTGCGGAGCATTCCATGGTCAACAAAGATACAAGTGAGATTTTTTCCTATCGCTTTATGGACGAGAAGCGCGGCAACCGACGAATCTACGCCACCCGAAAGACCACATAGAACTTTTTTTTCTCCTACTTGATTTTTTATGTTATCGATGGAAGTTTTTGCAAACGACTTCATCTCCCAGTCGCCGGCACATCCACATATGTCATACAGAAAGTTTTTCAAAATTTCGTTTCCACATTCGCTATGTTCAACTTCAGGGTGAAATTGAACCGCAAAGAGTTTTTCTTTATCATTTTCCATTGCCGCACAGGAACAGTTTTCGGTTGTAGCAGAGATTTTAAATCCGCTCGGGGGATTTGAAATGTAATCTGTGTGGCTCATCCACAAAACACTTCTGCCGATATTACCAGTTAGCTTAGAGCCTTTATCAAAAACGCCCTCGCAATTTCCATATTCTCGTACATTTGCCGGTTTAACCTCTCCGCCCAAAAGATGTGCCATAAGTTGAGCTCCATAGCATATACCTAAAATCGGAATACCAAGATTAAAGATATCTTTTGAACATTTCGGGGAGTTTTCTAAGTAGACCGAATTAGGTCCACCTGTAAACAGTATCCCTTTATACTGTTTAAGTTGTTCTAAATCAGTTTTGTATGACCTAATTTCACAGTAAACGTTTAAATCTCGCACACGCCTTGCGATGAGCTGGGCATACTGTCCACCAAAATCAACAACAGCAACTTTTTCACTATAGCTTAATTTTTGCATAAACACCTCTATAAAAACAAATTATTAAAAAACGATATAAAAATTGCTTGTCAAACAAAGATGTCTGACAAGCATTAATTATATCATCGCTTTTGTGTATATTCAAGCAAACGGATATTTCAGATTTATAAATTTTTTTTATTTTAATTAGTTATCAATGAACGCTTAATAAAATGTTTCATAAGTGCCCTGAAATCTTCTTTGTCCATCTCGTTTTCATATTTCATTTGAACACCAACACGCAAACCATGGAAGATAGACTTTGCAATCATGTTCGCATAGAACTCGACATCAAGCTGAGAGTTAATGTGAGGGGGTTTAAGCACCTGTAAAACATGCCTCATCATTTCAACCAATCTGTCGCCATATGTCTTGTTTATAACTTCATCATTTATAATAATGAAAAGTTCCTGCTTATATTGTTCCTCGGCTTCCACAAGATTATCTACCCAACTTTCAAACAACCTGTTTAACATACTTTCATCAAGTCCAAGAATAACTTGATCGCTCAAAAAACCATCATCAATAGAAAAATATTCCGTTACATTGTTTAATAACCTTAAAACGGGATCGATTATATATATTGCAAGTTCTTCTTTATTTTTAAAATATCGATATAAATTCCCAACCGTCATATTTGCATTTTTTGCAATATTTCGCATAGATGAACCGGAAATTCCGTTTTTGGCAAACTCATCTTTTGCGGAGTCTACTATTCGTTTTCGTTGATAATCCTTTAAAACCTGAGCCACTTTTAACACCCGCCTAACATTAAATTAATTTTACAATATAAGTTAGTATACGTATGTTTATTTTTTATGTCAAGTCAAAAATTAAAAAAAATGAATTTAATACAAATTAACAAAATTCAAAATTAGAACATTCGGTCTAAAAATTTATATACAAGAATATAAATAAACAACTTAAACTTTGGCTAAAACGAAAACATACAAAAGTACAGTAAGGGATTGGTTGTAAGAATGATTAATGTGGATTTTATAAATATCTTTATCGGATTAATTTTAACAAGTCTAGCCTATCATATATTATCTTCTTTGAAAATTTGGTTGGACAATACAAAAATGTTTAGTTGGTCTTGTGCATTAAAAGGTATTCTTCAAGGGATTATAATCGGGGTTTCTATTGCTATTACATATATAGCCGCTCAACTTGTTCCCGATATAACGGTCGCTAACATCGGTGGTGATGATGTCAGTTTAATTATGGCGTTAAAGCTTGTTATTACGATGGCTTATGTTGCATATGCATACAAGACAATCAAGGCTATAGCCATGATGTTTGGATTGTCCGTAAACAATATAAGATCGGTTGAATATGACGAAACGGACGAACCCGAAATACAACTTATAAAAAATGCTCAAGGTTAGGGAGGTGTAAAAATGTTTCAATTTCCACTTGACAGAAACAACATAACAGCAAGATTTATAATCTATGCTCCATTTGGCAAAAATATAATGCATTATGGAATGGATTTTGGTTGCAATGTTGGAACTCCACTTTATTCAGTAAACAGTGGAACAGTTATAGCGTCTTTTTGGGATAACAGTGGCGGATATATGTTAATTATACACGATAAACAAACAGGGGAGCTTTCAAGATATGCCCACCTTAAAAGTAGAAGCGTTAAGATTAACGAGAAGGTTAAACGTGGTCAACTAATTGGCTATACTGGAAACACAGGAAGCGCTACTACCGGCGCACATCTACATCTTGAAACATGGCTTTGTCCGAAAAACTACAGATATAATTTTAGAGATAGAGCAAAATATGCTGTAGATCCAATGGCGGTTTGCCACTTGATGGAAAACCAAAGTTTCTACAGCTCGCTTAGCGTAATGGACCCAATACCATATCCCGAGCCAGACAACAAAATTATCTCTGCACAAGGAAACATTACTGTGAAAAAAGGTGATGTTCGCATAAGGCTTTTACCCGAAATAAAAAAATTTCAATTTCTTGTTGGAGGATATAACAGATCATACGATGTCTGTGCCGATTTTTTTGGGACGGGAAGTTATCCAATATCGGCATTATGTTTAAACGATGGTTACACGTGGGGACTTGTTGAAACTCCAAGAGGGAAACTGTGGATAGCCGAAATAGACGAGATGACCGAAATAATCTCCGCACAAAAAGACGCGCTTCAGTCTAAACCTGAGCCAGAATCTAAGCCTAATCCAGAGCCA
>CAYJFO010000154.1:0-3721 GCA_964369645.1 uncultured Oscillospiraceae bacterium
CTAAAAACGGCGAGATTATCTTAACTTCGGAAGGATATGCCGCAAAAGCTTCGTGTAAAAACGGTGTTGAAAGCGTAAAGAAAAATTCCGCCGATGCAGAGATAGTTCAAGAATAGTAAAATAGCATTAAAAAACAGGGGCAAACGCCCCTGTTTTTTTGTGTCTTTTATGGTCCCGTGACGATAGTCGAATAATCGAAAAATCCGATGTTTAAATCGACGGTGTTTTCGGTAATTCCCGGAATAACTCCGCTCGCCGTATATTGCCACATCGTGTGACGATATGGGAAGAATGGGCGGTTTACATAGTATTGTGCAAACCACAAATCGTAGTCGAGAAGTCTTGACAAGTCAAGATGTCTTATAAAAAACTGTTGTCCCGAATATATCATAGGTATGTAACCTGCGGCTTTAACCTCTTCACAAAACGCGACGACGTTATCGGTTCTTTCCGCAATCGTCATCTCAGGTTTTCGCGCGGATAGTTCTTCTATGTCGATTACGACGGGATATTTAATGTCGTAGTCACCTAACTTTTCAATTGTGTATTTTGCTTCTTCGATAGATTCTTCAACCGTTGTCGCAGTCGAGAAGAAATACACCCCTACATGTATGCCGGCGGCAAGTGCCCCCTCAACGTTTTCTTCAAACGTCGGGTCGTCGATAAGATCGCCTGTTTCATATCCTCTTGCGCCAACCTTTATAATTGCGTATTCAACTCCGTTTTGAGCAACTTTATCCCATTCTATATCGCCTTGATATTCGGAAACATCAATACCCATAATTCCGGTAAAACCGGTGGTAGGGTCTGTGTATACGCGCGATTTGTTGTCGGGATCTTCGGCGGATAGGTATGAATAATCCCATTCGCTTTTTGGAAGCGTCTGGTCGACAGGAACATATACAAGCTCGTTTAGGTCGGTGTCTGTGTACACTATGCTGTCGGGGTTATAACGTTGCATAAACTCGGTCAGAGAATTTACGTCGTGTGAAGTAGCTATCATGTCCGCAACCGTTGCATACGGCTCGGTTGGGAATGATTCGCCCGGATTCGTTGTGTCGGGCGAGGTTTGGAGATACGCGTTGTTTATCTCAAGGTCTTTTTCGTTAACAGTTCTTGCAAAATCAAGATAAAGGGCAACTATTGCTCCAAGTAAAAGCACACATACAACCGAAAGCATAACAACGGCGGATTTTGCGCCCCTTGAACTGCGTTTTACATCGAAATCGTCGTCGTCATCAAAGCCTTTTATCTTTGCTTTGTTTGCTTTGTCTTTTTTCTTTTTGCGTTTTCCTTTTTTGGTTTCTACCCATTCGCTTTCGTCCTCGTCGTCGCGGTCGAGAGTGTTTCGAGAACGTGTATTTTCTTTGTCAAGCTGTTTTTCGAGAAGCCCTTGCTTTTCGTTTTGTTTGTCCACCTCTTTTGAGGAAACGCCTTTTCGCGAAACCGTTCCTTTGGTGGCTTTCGGTTTTTTGTCGTCCTCGTCCATATCGCCAAAACCGCGAAGAGGAACCGTTTTAACTTTTTGTATCTGCTCGGTCAACGTTGGGCCGCCTTCACCCTCGTGTCCGTAGATTTCGGGCTCGGCTTGTTGTGCTACATCTTTAACTTCGGTTTGTGCACTTACCTCAACGCTCGGTGTTTGTGGCGGTTGAGCTGAAGCGAACATATCCGCAATGTCGGGGGAATTCGCCTCTTCTGAAGCTCCTATTGGCGAAGCAGATTTTTGAACCGGTTGCACCACCGACCCTTGTTGCGAGGTTGGTTGTTGCCTTTGCCCCGGCGCTTGCAACGGGTTTGATGTTTTTGAAATGTTTGCAAGATTTTGCGGATTTTGCGGTACGCTTCCCACCGGCTGCCGTTGCGGCGGAACTTGTCCTTGGCGGTTTTGCATTGGTGGTTGTCCGCTTGGTCGCTGGCCCTGGTTTTTTGGGGGAACAAGGCTTCGTTTGCCTGGGGCTCCCGTTTGAGAAGGCGAAGGGGCGCCGGGGTTTAACGCTCCGGCTTGTTGTTGTTCGACAAAAGGTGTTGGTTGTTGGGGTTGCTGCTGCAGTTGCTGTTGTTGTTGTGCTTGCTGGGGTTGGAACTGTGGCGGAACGGGGGGAGTCGGCTGTTGTCCCGCGCTTACATTTGGTTGGTTTTGGATATGATAGTTCCCGACAACGGTATCGTCAAAATGATTAACTGAACTTTCGTCAAACCCCGAACTTCTCAAGTTGTGTTTTAGCTGTTCCCTTGTGAAAGGTCCTTGTTGTCTTTGTCGCATCTCTAAAGATGGGTCATAGTCGGAATAGCCGTCAAACCCGTCGCCTGAATTTTGAACTATTGGAAAATCTGCGGTTGGTTGCGGTTCGTTTTGCGGATTTTGAGGGGCAGGGTTTTGAAATCCCATGTTTTCGTTCTCAAAGTTATTACTCATTTATAACCTCCGTAAAATGATTTTGGTATGATTCGTCAGAAAGTTAATTATTGAATTTCGTTTGGTTTCGGAAGATAGTTCTCAAAAATAACTGCTTCGTTGTCGAGTTCACACGCTAGGTGGTCGTCGGGGTTTTTCGAGGTCCACGAGACCCCGAAAGCACCAAGTTTTCTTGTAATTGTGTACGAAAGCGGACGGCTTCCAACTATCTTATATGCTACAAAATGTGGTCTTGATATATAGTTGTAAAGAAGTCGCGACAACGCAAATCTTTCGAAAAATCCGCCGTTGTCATAGTCTTTAATCTCGGTTGCAAGTTGTCCCCTAAGATAGTTTGGGGCGATTTTTTTTATATGTCCCACAATCTTTGGGTCGAAGCTTTCAAGCATAACTTTTCCGCTATAGTCTTCAAGTAGACGAACGACATGTTCAACGCAAAATTCGTTAAGCATAAGAGCGTCTTTAACCGATTTAATCTCGATTATTATCGTTTGTCCCGAATCTTCGAACAGCTCGAGAACCTGTGAGAGATGGGGAATTTTTTGGCCTGTTCCAAAGATCGTGAGCGACGAAATTTTTTCAAACGATAGGTCGCACACGCGTGCCCTCATGCCACACGCACGAAAAAGATCAAGGTCGTGGAACACTACCGGTTCAAGGTCTCTTGTTAGTTGAACGTCGAGTTCTACGCCATAGCCTTTGGCGATAGCAACAGAAAACGCTTCGAGGGTATTTTCCGCGATGCCGTGTTTAAGGCTGTGTAACCCTCTGTGGGCAAACGACATGCCGCCATAGTATTCATGGATGTTTTTTGGGGATCTTGTCGGCAACACCATATAAAGGTATACCAAAACTATAAGTAAAATTACGCCGTATACGGCAACTAATATTTCCATAATCGTTTTATCTTATGCGCGCTCCTGTTGGGGTGTTGTCGTCCACAAATATGACCGAAGCGGTTTCGCCTACATCGGCAGCAAGCAACATTCCGTTGCTTTCAACGCCGCATATGGTGGACGGCGCAAGGTTCGCGACACAGATAATCTTTTTGCCTACAAGGTCGCTTTCGCTATACCATTCGGCTATGCCCGAAACGATTGTGCGTTCGCTTTCTCCGTCGAAAAGTTTTATCTCAAGAAGTTTTTTTGCGCGTTTAACCTTTTGAACCGACCGGATTTCGCAAACTCTAAATTCGTTTTTAGCAAAATCTTCATATTTAATCTCGGGTAGATGAACAATTTCGGGGATCTGCGATGGTTGTTTTTCGGCTTCGGGTTTTGCGTTTGCTTGTGCTAGTTCCGC
>CAYJFO010000155.1:0-3659 GCA_964369645.1 uncultured Oscillospiraceae bacterium
AGCGAATTTTAGTCATCTTTTGGTCGGTATATTCGCCGACAATCTTTTTATCGGGAGCAGGTATCTTGACAGGTGCTGGTTTTTGCGCCGAAGCGACCGAAGCGGTCGAGCTTGGAGCAGGCGAAGCAGCGTTTGCGACATCCGAAACACCTATTCTTCCACCAATAGCCGTGCCACCCGTTAAGGCATACGCCGCGCTCGTCATGCGAACGTCACAATTTCGAACGTCGCGTTCGATTATTCTTCCATATGGACCGGTCGGCGCGACAGCCTCAAGCGGCACACCAAGTTTTTGAGCAACGGCTTTCGCCCTTGGAGAAACCTTTTCGACATCCGCTACCGCGTTTGATGTTGGGGCGGCGGCTTTTTGTGTTTGTTGAACGGCTGTCGGTTGTTCGACTAGTTCAGGTTCGGCTTGAACCCCGCTTTCGGCAAGCGCGGCTTTTGCCTCGGCCAAAAGTGCCGAGATATCCTCGCCCTCGTCCGACACTATGCAACAAGGCAACAGAACCGGAACTTCTTCGCCGGCTTCAAAAAAGATTTCGCGCAAAACTCCCGAAACCTCGGCTTCTTGATCCATCGTTGATTTGTCTGTTTCAAAGCTAAACAGGTTTTCGCCAAGCGTTACGCTGTCTCCAACGTTTTTATGCCATTCGGTTATGACGCACGATTCAATCGAAATACCGATTTTAGGCATTATTGTTATCTTTGCCATTAATATATTTTCTCCTTTTATGGATTATAAAATTTTGTTTTTTGCAAATTGGGGAGGGGGAGTTAATAGTGTAAAGTGAATAGCGAATAGTGCGGGTGGTTGGTTATGCGACGATTGAAATGAGCTTCACCCCAAACCTCGACATAAGAGACTGGGCGTGTCTTACGACGGAGACGGCAAGAGCAGAGCCCTTGCCCTACCTGTTTACTATGTTGCTCTTGACATAGTATCCGCCCCTACGCCTACTATTTGTCATGTGATTCGGGACGTCGAGGACGCCGTCTCCTACAATGCCGATTTTGGCAAAGCGTAAATGTCATATAATTTTATTCAAATCTCGCTCCGTCGGTTGCGCTCCATCACTATTAACTAACGTAATTACACATTATGGATTACAAATTATTTAAGCATCACCTGTCCGCCGGTAACCGGAATGGCTTGCCCTGTTTCGTATGTTTGTTCCACCGCATAGAAAATTGCTTTTGCAACGTCTTTCGGGAAACACCCTCTTTTTATCGGACTTTTTGAAAGATAAAAATCTTTTACGTCGGCTATAGTCTTTGCACCGGGAACCTTTCCGCCCTCGAGATACTGTTTGAAAAGCCCTCTTTCAGGATCGCTCCAAAGCGGGCCGTCATAATAGTTTCCGGGACAAATAGAATTAACCTTAATGTTATACGGAACAAGTTCAAGCGCAAAGCTTTGCGTTAAACCTATTCCTCCAAATTTTCCGCCGGCGTATGAGAAATTTTTGTTGCTACCCTCAAGCCCCGATTTTGAATTTATCTGGATAATATCAAACGTTTTGGAACTGTCTGCTTCAAATTGTGCTTTCATAATCGCGGAAGCATATTTTGTCGTTATAAAATATCCGGTGTAGTTAACTTTTGTGACAAAGTTAAAAGTATCTACGTCGGTTTCTTCAAGACTTCCGGCTTTTAAAACTCCTGCGTTTGAAACAAAGATATCAAGACCTCCGAAATGTTCGACGGTGTCACACACCATCTTTTCAACCGACTGTTCGTTTGACACATCTACCGAAACGGAAAAAGCCCTTTCGCCAAGTTCCGCAGCAACGCTTTTTGCAAGATCCGCGTTAAGGTCGGCAATAACGACAGATGCGCCTTGCTCATACAGCTCCCTCGCAATTCCAAGCCCAAAACCTTGGGCGCTTCCGGTAACTATAGCAACCTTTCCGGAAAGTCTTCCGTCGGCGTTATTTCTGTTGTTTACATTTTGTTTTGCGTGTTCAATAGCTTGTTGTAAATTCATGTTACACCCTCATTACTTTCAGCATTATATAGCTTTAGCGTTTTCTAAAAGATATTTTTCCGCGCTTGCGCTCCAAAGACCATTGTTGTCTTTAACAAGCTTTGCAAGCTGTTTAAACATCTCGTCGGTTTCACCTAGTTTTTCAAAATCTTCGATAGCGGTCATAGGCATCGAAATATTTGTGTATGAAAGTTTCTTTCCGCCTTTAATGTTCGGAAGGTTAAGCGTTGTTTCGATAACGCTGTCAAGTCCTCCGACGTGGGTTATCATGGCGGCGGGGTTAAGAGTTCCTTTTTCCATCATCGCGAGCGATTCAAGCATGTCCGCCGTGTTTCCGCCCGACGTTCCGACTATGTGTGTCGAAGCATAATGGACATCATAAAAGTTGAACATAGCCGAAAAATTGGGGTCAATTGGGCCCGCGAAAAAGTTCAAACAACCGTCGTTAGCAAGGATTTTATCCCCCATCTCGACAACAGGTTTAACCGGCGCGTAAACAAAAACATCGTCATATCCATAATCGTCGGTTAAATCCATGAGCATTTTAATAGGATCTTCAACGCTAGAAGTGTTTATATATATAAGCTTGACTCCCTCTTTTTCTGCCATCTCGGGGGTCACTATCGACTTTGCTCTTTCAAGACGCGCGTCGTCTATGTCGGTTACGACGACAAGTTTTGGTTTAATCGGTGCGTGGATTGCGTAATCAACTGCGCCAAGACCCATAGGACCCGCGCCCGCAAGTATTGCAACGTTTCCGCCTTCAACAATCTCCATCTTATGGACATAGCTTCCGGGCGTCGTATGATAGTTTGCATGGAAACCGCCAACGATACAGCTCATAGGTTCCGCAAGCGAACCGTAGAAAAATGCATCTCCGTTATACGGAAGAAGACAACCCTCTTCCATAAATTCATTAGGCACGATTCCATATGTTGCCGCGCCGCCAAGCGTTGTAAAAGAATATCCAGGAGCATCGAGAGAACCTTTGTAATTTATAGCCGGTTGGATAGAAAACCTTTGTCCTTCTTTCCAATCTTTTTGCCATTTAGCGCCAACTTTGACTATCTCGCCACAAAACTCATGTCCAATAATTGTTGGGTTTTTTGCTATGTCATTTGGAACTCTTTTGTGGTCCTCGCCTTGTTCCGCCGCCTTGAACGACGACATGCAAATAGAGTCGCTTATTATGTGTACTAAAATTTGATCATCCTTTATTTCGGGAAGGTCAAATTCCTCAAGTCTTAAATCTTCTTTTCCGTAAATTCTAACTGCTTTTGTTTTCATGTTACTTCCTCCAAAAAATTTTACAAATAAATTACTTTGTTTATTATAACTTATATAAACCCTCTTGTTCAATTGCTTGCAAGTGGTTTTTGCTCAAATTTGAAAGAAAATTTTTGCACACCCCGTTTTTTTGCACAAATTTGCACAAAACAACATCTAAATGCGCAATTGTGAGCAAATATCTCCACGTCATGATTCTTATACATTAAAACTATACTTGTATCTAAATCTTGTGATATAATGGTCGTAGATAGTCATAAACAGAAGGGCAAAAAAATATTTTTAAAAAAAATAAAAAAAATGAAAAAATATGTTGCAATTTCGTTATGAAAATGGTATAGTATTATAGCTGTGAAATCATAAGGAGGTGGAACTATGCCTAACA
>CAYJFO010000156.1:0-3657 GCA_964369645.1 uncultured Oscillospiraceae bacterium
TAGAAGCTTTTAAAAAGAACTATGCTAAAGCACCGGGTCCCGAACCTGTTGTTAAAGCTATCTTGAATGCCACTAATTCAAATGACCCTAAAGCAAGGTATACGGTTGGAAGTGACAGCAAAATGGCTATATTAATGAGCAGGATACTGCCGGCAAAAGCTATGGATAATGTTATGAGAATGATGTTTAATATAAAATAAGAATAATTATTAACGTTAAATTTGCGTATAATTTTGCGATAATTTGCAAGAAAATTAATCTAGAGAAAAATTTAAAGGAAAAAAACAATCGACGAAATTGTCGATTGTTTTTTTGTTTGCTTTAATGATATGTGATTTAAGAATATGATTTTTTGATAATATCTACAACATCTTCCTTGGTGAGGGCTTTTCTGTCAAGTGTGAACAACCCGCCCATATCGGAAAAAGCGTGGTCTGCATATTCTGTGAAAAGCTCCGGCTTAATTCCGAAATCGCTCATTTTGAGCTTGTCTACACCACATGCTTTTTGCAAGTCTTCCAACGCCTTAACAATATCTCCGTCTTTGTTTCCCAATGCTCTTGCAACGGTTGCTGTTCTTTCGGGGCAAACTTTAGAAAAGAAATCGAAATATGCAAGTGAAAGCATAATTAGTCCTGCGCCGTGGGGGAGTTCGTGATGGAATCCCGACAACGCGTGTTCAATCGAGTGTTCTGAAGTGCATGAGGACAAACTCTCAACAAATCCCGAATAGGTGTTTGCAAGCGCAACATAAGAGCGAGCTTGCATGTTGTTTGGTTCGCTTACTGCTGTTTGCAAATATTCGCCTATAAGACGAATAGATTCCAACGCAAACAAATCACTCATAGGTGTTGCGATGTTAGCTATATAGCCCTCAATCGCATGGAATAGTGCGTCAAAACCTTGATATGCTGTCATATGAGGTGGAACCGTGACCATGAGTGCGGGGTCGACAATTGACAGAACGGGGAACGTTGCGTCAAAGTTACCAAACCCTATCTTTTCACGTCCATTTGTAATAACCATCCAGGGGTCGGCTTCGGTTCCTGTGCCGGCGGTCGTTGTAATTGCAACCATAGGCAACGGAGCGTTTTCAAGCGCTTTTCCTTTACCACTTCCACCCGAAACATAATCCCAAAAATCGCCACTGTTAGTACACATAATAGCAATAGCTTTTGCCGCATCAAGTGGCGAGCCACCGCCCAAACCAACAACAAATGTGCAACTGTTTTCACGAGCTAGTTTTGAGGCTTCGCGAACCGATTCAATATTTGGGTTTGGTTCTACCTTGTCGTAGACAACAACCCCGTGTCCGGCTTTTTCAAGCAACTCACAAGTTCTTTTAACGTATCCAAGTTTTGTAGTCGATGTGCCGCCTGTCACCAAGAGCGCTTTCCCTTCCGGCAACTTAGCCGTTGCAAGGTTATCTAGCGCACCCTCGCCAAAGTGTATCTTTGTAGGCATATAATAGTTGAAATTCATATGTTTTTCTCCTTTTTAATTTGAGCTTTTGATATAATAAGGTATAGTTACTAGTATACTGTTGAAGGTTTAACTAGTCAATAAGGCACCTTTTTAACAGCAACTGAAAAAAAAGTAACCATTAAATTGAATTTAGTAAAGAAAAATTAATTGAAACATTACGGTATTTAGTATGAAAAACCGATCATTTAACTTTGCTTTTTTGCTTTTTAAGGTGCAATTAATGTAGATAGTGTATTATAATAAAAATATCATATTAAATTTGAATTTTACGATTCAACAAAAGGAGAAAATAATGCGCATTTTGCTGTGCGAAGACGACAGAAAAATTTCCAAAGCATTAGTTAAGATATTTGAAATCAACAACTATTCGGTTGACGCAGTATACGATGGGGAGGAAGCTGTGTTACACATCGAGTCGTTAGAGTATGATGCGGTTGTTTTGGATATTATGATGCCTAAAATGGACGGGATAGCGGTTGTTAAGTATGTGCGAGCAAAAGGCAACTCGGTCCCCATTATTATGCTCACAGCGAAATCTACTATTGACGACAAGGTAACGGGCTTGGATTTTGGCGCTAACGACTATATGACAAAACCGTTTGACACAAAAGAGCTGTTGGCTCGCATACGTGCGTTAACACGGATGTCGACCGATAGCTCAACTTTTAAACTTAAATATGGAAACGTAACTTTAAATCGAAAGACGTTTGAACTCTCAACCGACAAAGCTTTGTTTAAACTTGCAAGTAAAGAGTTTCAGATGATGGAGATGTTGATGATTAATGAGGGCGTATTAATTTCAACCGAGAAGTTTTTGGATAAAATTTGGGGGCTTGACAGTGATGTAGAGATTAATATTGTGTGGGTATATATAGCATATCTTAGGAAAAAACTAAGTTTGTTGGGCGCGGATATAAAGATATCTGCCGTACGTAAAACCGGATATTATCTTGAAAAAAAATAATTAAATCTGTTAACATTGATTTGATTAAAAGGAGTATGTTTGAAGAATGGTTAGAAGGCTTCAAAAAAAATTTGTTATACTTACTGGGGTAATATCACTGATCGTTCTTTTTGTTATAGTTATATTAATTAATGTTGTTAACTATACATCGATTATAAATCAATCTGACTATCTTCTTGAACTGTTGGCTAAGGGCGACCTTATGTCGGTTGGGGGACAATTGCCGCCCGATAGACTTCCGAAAGAAATTGAGTTTACAACAAGATTTTTCGTTGTGCGCTCTGATTTTGACGATGATATAGATTTTGTCGATGTTCGGAAAATAAGTAGCGTTTCGACACAACAAGCGGTTGATTATGCGACCTCGGTAAACAGCGAGGGGTTGTCTTTTGGTACAATAGACAACTTTAGATATATGAAAACGCCAACTGCAGATGGATATACTTATATCTTTCTTGATATAGAGTCGGACATAATAGGATTTAACCGATATCTCTTATATTCGGCTTTGATTATGCTAGGCGCAATTATTTGTGTTGTTATATTATCATGTGTTTTTTCGAGATGGGCGATTGCGCCAATAGCGTTAGGGTATGAAAAACAAAAGAGATTTATAACCGATGTTAACCACGAGTTTAAAACACCGCTTGCGATTATAAGAGCAAATTGTGATGTTCTTGAATATAAACATGGTGAAGATGAGTGGATAGATGGGGTTAAGGTTCAAATAGACAAGCTTAACATGCTTGTGGAAAATTTAATCTCGCTTTCAAAACTTGATGAAGTTCAAGATGTCGGGATTAAATCTGATTTTTCGTTGGACGAAGCGTTGGTTGAAACGCTAGGCGAGTTTTCCTCGGCGTTACAACAGCGAAACATTGTCGTACAAAAGAACATAAGCAAGAATGTTTCGATAAACTCGACAGAAACCACAATTCGAAAATTATTTTCTATCCTTATAGAAAACGCTATTAAATATTCATCAGAAAGCGGTGTTATTTCGGTTGACCTTTTGCAAAAAGGTAACAAAAAGGTCTTTTCAATCAATAATCAATGCGACGGAGTTGAACAAGGCAAACACGACAATTGGTTTGATCGGTTCTATCGAATGGACGAGTCGAGAAACGACGATACGTCAGGTTTCGGAATTGGGTTGTCTATAGCAAAATCTATCTGCGAAAATAGCGGAGCGAAGATCTTCGCCGAAA
>CAYJFO010000157.1:0-3633 GCA_964369645.1 uncultured Oscillospiraceae bacterium
TCGATGCAGATGCTCCCCACGCAGCACTCGTAGCAATGACCGACTATGAAGCAGGCTATGCAATCGGCGTTCAAATGGCTGAAGATGCAGGCGGCAGCGGAGACTTTGTTATAATCCAAGCAACCCCTGGCGCTTCACGTGGCGAACTTCTTGAAGAAGGTTTCTTGGCAGCTTTGGAAGCATATCCCGACATCACTATCCTTGACGCACAAACAGGCGAATGGAACAGCGAAAAAGCAAACGTAGTTATGACAAACTTCTTAACAAAATATGACCAAATCGACGGCGTATTTGCACACAACGACCAAATGGCAGAAGGCGCAGCAACAGCGGTTCAAACAGCCGGAAGACTTGGCGAAATGTCAATTTGGGGAGCAAACGGCGAAGCTAAAGCTCTTGAATACATCGAAGACGGTCTTATGACAGGAACTATCTACACAAACTGTTATGACCAAGGCGCAACCGCAGCCCGTTTGGCAATGATGTATGTTGGCGGCAACATCGATACAGCACAATTCACAGAAACATTAGTTATCAAAATGCCTCCGATAGCAGTTACAGCGGACAACGTAGCAACAATCACAGAAGATATGCGTTGGTAATTTAAGGTTACAACAAAGGGCGGTATCTACCGCCCTTTTATTTAATTAGAATAATGCTTTTGCATTTTTTTATATTTTAGGAGGTTACCTGTGAGGCAAGAAACACTTAGAAGATACATCTCATTTGTATTGCTTTTAATACTTGTTACTGTGTTCAGTTTAACAAGTGATAGCTTTTTCACAAGTGCAAATATACTTAACATGCTACGCGAATGTTCTATTATAGGAATATTGGCAGTTGGTGTTTGCATGGTTATGATAACGGGAGGAAACGATCTTTCGTGTGGCGCACTTTTGGGATTGAACGCCATGCTCATCTCTCGTTTATTGTATGTCAATGAAGTTAGCATCGGAGTCGCGCTACTTGCAGCGCTTGCTGTTTCTATATGTGCGGGTATGTTTAACGGGTTTTTAGTTGCACATCTCAGAATGCCCGACTTTATCGCAACACTTTCATCTAACTTTATTTTCAGCGGTTTAATATTGGTGGTTTCCATTAGAACCAAAACGGGAATGATAACGACCAAAACACTTGATGACCCGGTTATCAAAATGTTAGGCGGAAGCCTTGAAATTGGTTTATTCTATTCCACAATCGCATTTATCGTTGTCGCTATTATAGGTCAGACGATATTGAAATGCACTAAAATGGGCGTCCACAACTACGCAATCGGCGCAAACAGGGTTTCGGCAGAACTGTCCGGCATCGATTTCGTAAAAGTTAAATATAAATCATTCATTTTCTCTGCAATGTGTGCTTTTGTCGGAGCTTTGTTCTTCCTTGGAAAAATGCGAGCAGCCGACCCCGAAAGCGGCCTCGGCCTTGAATTTAAGGCGATATCCGCAACCGTTATCGGCGGCTGTGCGTTTTCAGGTGGTCGTGGCGACGTTTTGGGAACCGTTATCGGTGTTATGTTCTTGAGCGTTCTCGAAAACGGCGTTCTTAAGTTCAACTTCTCAACCGAAGCTCAGACAGTTCTGACCGGCTCGATAATAGTTGCTATGCTAATCTTCGACGCCGCATACAACCAATTTATGCAAAACAGAACTTCGAAATCGGCAGTTGTTGCACGCGAAAAGGTAAAGGTGGCTGCGAAATGAGTATAAAAGAAAATCTAGTTGAAATGAAAGCAATCGCCAAGCGCTTTGCACATGTATATGCGCTTAAACAGGTTGATTTCAGCATACGCAAAGGCGAGGTGCATTCGCTTCTCGGCGAAAACGGAGCCGGAAAATCTACTCTTATAAAAGTTTTGATGGGGGTTTACCCAAAAGATGAAGGCGAAATTGTCTATAACGGAAAATCTGTCAACATAAATTCGCAAGAAGACGCTATGAAACTTGGAATCGCTTGTATTTTCCAAGAACTGAGCTTGGTGCCAACTCTCTCGGTCGCACAAAACATCATGCTTGGAAAAGAAAAAAGAAAACTCGGATTTCTTTCAAAAAAAGCAATGAACACCATTGTTGATGATTTGATAAAGAAATTTGATTTCCCTCTTAAATCGAAAGACATTGTGGAAACGCTCAGCGTTGCACAAATGCAGATGGTTGAGATATTGAAAGCTCTTTCAACCGACGCTTCGTTGATAATAATGGACGAACCGACTGCGTCGCTCAGCCAAAAAGAATCCGAAATGCTTTTCAGCATCATCAACCAACTTCGCGAAAGAGGCGTTAGCATTCTTTACATCTCGCACAGGTTGGAGGAAGTTTTCCAGCTTTCGGACAGAATAACCGTTCTTCGCGACGGAAGTCTTGTTGGAGTTGTTCAAAAAGAAGACATCGTTCCCGCCGAAATCATTAAAATGATGATAGGTAAAGAACTTAGCGAAGCGACTGCATCAAGAGACCTTTGCAAAAAAGATTCCGAAACGGTTCTTGATATAAAAAATCTAACACATCTTGGTTCTTTTGAAGATGTAACTTTCCAAGTTAATTCGGGCGAAGTTGTTGTTTTATCGGGACTTGTCGGTTCCGGAAGAACGGAAGTTTTGCGTAGCATTTTCGGGGCTGACCCAATCGACAGCGGCGAAGTTCTGTTTAAAGGAAAACCATACAAATCGTCGTCCGTTTCACAAGCGATTAAGCTTGGAATGGGACTAATTCCGGAAGATAGAAGAACCCAAGGTTTTGCGCCTTTGTTGTCCGGAACAAAAAATGTTGCGATAACGAACTATGACAAACTCAGCAAGGCGGCTGTTGTTAATACAAAAGCTGAAAATCAATTTGGCGACCAAGTCGTTAAACTGGTTGACCTAAGGCCCGCTAATCCCTCTGTTCCTGTCGGAAGACTTTCGGGCGGAAACCAACAAAAAATTGTTTTGGGTAAGTGGTTGACAAGAGATCTAAGCGTTATTCTTATCGATGAACCAACCGTTGGAATAGACGTTGGTGCAAAAGATGAGATATATAACTTTATTGAACAACTTGCAAAAGATGGTGTTGCGGTTCTCCTCGTGAGCTCGGACATAGCCGAGGTGCTGAGAGTTGCAACAAGAATCATCATCATGAAGGACGGCGGCATTGTCCACGAGTTTGACAATGGTGTTGTCACACAAGAAGATCTTCTTATGGCGGCATCCGGAATGCTGTCCGGCAACAACGTTACGGAGGTGAAATAGTATGGATAGATCAACAAAAATTCGTCAAACGATATTCCGTTTCAGACAACTTATCATACTGGGAGTTTTGTGCTTGTTCTTTGCTGCCGCTCTTCCGGGACTGTTTTTCACCGCAAACAACTTTAGAAGCATTCTTTATTCCATGTCGCTATACGGACTTATGATTTGCGGAGCGACGTTCCCCGTTCTTTTAGGTGGAATCGACAGAACAGTTGGTGCGGTTGCCGCATTCAGCGGAGCTGTTTGTTGCATGATAATTGTTGACAACGGCCATTCAAACACAGCGGTTATTCTGGGCATTCTAGCCGGCATCGGCGTTGGAATGTTGTGTGGAATAGTTCACGGAATTATTGTAGCAAAGTTTGAAATTCCCGCGTTCCTTTTGACGCTCGCAACTTCACAAGTTA
>CAYJFO010000158.1:0-3609 GCA_964369645.1 uncultured Oscillospiraceae bacterium
CACGCCAAATTTTTGCAAATAAAGCTGTCTTAACGTTGTTTCGGATATATAAAGCATTTTTGCTATTTGTTTTTCGGTATTGGATGTGTCAAGCAACAATCTCCTTGATACATTTATAATCATTTTTGTGTCCACGTGCATATACCCTCCGACAACTAATACTTCAAATATATTTAAGGCAACATCATAAAATGTTGCCTTTGGTTTTATGTTTATTACTAAATAAAAATTTTACGCTAATTTTTCTCCGCAAGCTTTGCAAGCTGCTTCGGCATCGGCATCGGGTGCTTCGTTACACATGTATGATTCAACAGATTTAGCAACAGTTTCTTCTTCCCAGTTTCTCATCCACTCGCCGTCTCCCCAACCGTAAGAGCCAAAAAGTAATACGTCGACAGCGGAAAGGCTATCTTTTACGTTATCCCACATTGGTTGGAATTCGGTTTCTTCCAAAACCTCTGCGCCCATAGAGGGGCAACCGAAAGCGATCGAAGAATAGTTTGATACCATATCTTTTGTGAATTTATCCGAAGTCATCACATCAACTTCTGCACCTTTGGCTTTTGCGCCTTCTGCGATAAAATTTGCCATAGCCTCTGTGTTTCCTGTTCCGCTCCAATAAACTATTGCTACTTTGCTCATGATAAAAATCTCCTTTAAAATAAGTTGTATTATTTAATATATTTAAGCTGCTGTTTGTTTTTTAACAGTAAGCCTTAAAATATCTCGTCCTTCTTGCCACAGCTTTTTATATATAGCTTTGCATTTATCATATTTAGAAAACTTAAGCAAGGCTTCATCTTGGTTAACGTATACTTTCCAATATCGGCAAAGGTTGCAATTTCGCCCTTTGTTACAGATAAACCCCTCAACATCTTCTGGTGGATAACCTAAAAACAGGCCAATTTCGTGAGGGAATTCATTGTATGTAGAAAGTCTTTGTGATAATCGATTTAAAGCGAGGTCTACGCTTAAATTATTATATCCATATTTTGCGAGTATAGCATTTGCTTTATCGTCGCTTATATCGTTTTCAAGCATATCTCGTCTATACATATATACAAGCGCGGTTTTCTCGCTAACTTTTAACAATGTTAATGTGACACCACTTTGAAAAAATTTTTTATTCCAAAATAATACGTCGGAATTTAAAACAGTCTCATTTTCGAACTTTACCGAAAACAAACTTGCTGTTTTTAAAGATGATAATGTTAGCGAGCAATGCTCTATAATCGATTTTTCAGTTATCATACTAATACTTGATCCTTTGTCAATGCTTTGCTTGGTTTGCGTGAAAATAAAAATATAAAACCATACAAGATTTAAAAACAGCAAAATTAACTATATGAATTTTTGTTTTGCATTACATCGTAGCTAATATGTTTTTAAGCGCAGAAAGTGAACTCGAGTGGCTTCTCTCAACCCTTGCCTTGCATCGCTTTGCTTCACAGTTTGCACACGCGACAAGCTTATGAGAAACGGTGTTTGTGAAAAGTATTATCATGTCAGGTGAACCGAACTTTCCTCTAACATCGCCTTTCATCTTTGTAAAAACTTTTGCTTTACATCCATATTCTTTGCACGTATCAATATATCTTCGTTCCATACATTCGTTTCCACCAACTATTACAACGCTCATAGTACATCTCCTTTTGGAATTAGTTAGCTTGAGCTAACTCGTGTTTTAAAAATAAACCGCTATAAAGAGCGGTGCTTTAAGCATACAAAGTTAGCATAAACTAACTTTGTATAACTATATCGTATATTATGCGACTTGTCAACACTAAATTTTTATTTTGCAAATTTCTCAGGGTTGTCTTGACAAAGATGAAAACATGTGATAACATCGTTATGAAAAATATAGACGTTATGTGAGGTGACAAGATTGAGCTATTCCTCGGAGCTTACAAAAGAGCGAATAATAGCCTGTGCTAAACAAGAATTCCTCAAAAAAGGCTTTGTCAACACAAGTTTGCGAGAAATTGCCACAAACGCAAAAGCCACAACGGGAGCTGTGTACAACCACTTTAAGGGTAAAGATGGGTTGTTTGAGGCGATTGTCGGGGAATTTGCGGAAAATTTGTTAGAGCTATATAAAAGAACCCATGAGCAAGTCGAGGCGCAGTATGACTTTGAAACAGCTGGTGTCGCCGAAAGCATGGGTAACGGAACAAACATAATTTTAAATTATCTATATTCTGATTTTACGTTATCAAAACTGTTGTTTTGCTGTTCGGTAGGTACAAAGTATGAGAAATATGTTGATCAACTTATCGATGTTGAAGAAAAGTCTTCGCTTGCTTTTATGGAAAATGACAACTTCAAGCTAACCAAAATAAACAAATTTTTTGTACATGTTATATCAACCTCTGGGCTTAACAATATGCTTGAAGCTATTCATCATGATTTAAGTAAAGAGGAAGCGTTTGAGTATATAGGAAAAATTCAAAAATTCTATTATGCGGGAACAAAAGAAATCCTTGGTAATTGATGTTGGTTTATATATTATATGAAAATAGGGATGCATTTAATTCGATGTATGTTTTTTTGTAAGCAACATCTTAAAAATGAATGAAAATATTGGGGAAACAACCCCAATTTTTTTAGAGGTTGAGTTAGCCAAAGCTAACCTTCAAACTAATGTTATAAGGAGAATTTTATGGAAAAGAAAAAACAGAAATCTTTGCTCTCAAGGCTGTTTGTCTTTGCGGGAAGCTACAAGTATCTAACCAATTTAGGAATGATTTTATCCGGTGTTAGCGCTGTTATGACGTTGCTCCCAATCATTTTTATCTATCGAGGAGTTAGCGAAATTTTTTCGATTTATCCAAACATCACGTTAACTAATAGCATCGTTGCTAATGCTTGGCTTGCTGTTGGTAGCGCAATTGGTGCTATGGTTGTGTATTTAATTGCGCTTATGTGTACACATATTGCGGCTTATAGAATTGCTAAAAATATGCGAAAGACAGCGCTTAACCATATTATGACGTTGCCACTTGGCTTTTTTTCCAATATGGGGAGCGGTAAACTTCGCAGAATAATTAACGATAGCGCCGGTGCTACCGAAACATATCTTGCCCACCAACTACCCGACTTGGTTGGAGCGTACACAACCCCTTTCGCTGTGCTTATAGTTTTGCTTATATTTGACTGGAGGCTTGGACTTATAAGCCTTGCGCCGCTTGTTTTATCGGCGGTTTCGATGATGTCGGGCATGGGTAAAGATCAACCCGAAAGGATCAAACAATATCAATCAGCGCTTGAAAACATGAACAATGAAGCAACAGAATATATTCGAGGTATACCCGTTGTCAAAACCTTTAATCAATCGGTTTTTTCATTTGAACGTTTCCACGATGTAATAAACACATACAAGAAATATGTTTCACAATATGCATATCGAATGAGAATGCCTATGACCATGTTCCAAGTTTTTTTAGCAAGCACTCCGATATTTTTGGTTTTGTCTGCCATTTTTCTTATAAGTGGCCAAAGCAATATGCAAGACTTTTTTCTTAGCTTTTTCTTTTATCTTATCTTCACACCGATATCTTCACTAATGCTTATGAAGATCATGTGGGTTATGCAACATTCAATGATTGCAGG
>CAYJFO010000159.1:0-3536 GCA_964369645.1 uncultured Oscillospiraceae bacterium
ACAGGATATAAAACTTGCGGTAAAATATGCCGAATTTGAACAGCTTTCAAAGCCCGGGAAAATTTTGCGCATAATAACGAGAGGGTATTATAAAAATACGTTGCTTAGGAATATTGGGCAGTTTATTGTTATTTAAAAAAATCAATTTGTTTTCAATTAACATTGATATACTATCTTTTTAAAAGGAGGAAAAACGTTTGGGAGTTGAATTTTTAAAAGCTCCGAGGCTTAGGGGGGTTAACACCCCACACAGAAAATACACCGGAGAGGAAACAACCGGAAGGCTTGTTGCGCCCGAAATCGTCATGATACCAATCACGCAACATATCGGCGCGCCGGCAGAGGTTACGGTTAAGGCGGGCGACGAGGTTTTTGTTGGCAGCATAATTGCAAAAGCCACCGGTTTTGTAAGCGTTCCAACACATTCTTCGGTTAGCGGTGTTGTTAAAGGTATCTCGGACATTATGTTTCCGGACGGCTCTAATCGTCCAACCGTAACTATCGAAAGCGACGGCAAATTTAAACTAGACCCCGATATTAAACCGCCTGTCGTTGAAAGCGCGGAAGACCTTGTAAAGGCTGTTGCGGCGTCCGGTTTGATTGGTCTTGGCGGAGCAGGGTTTCCAACCCACGTCAAGTTGTCGCCACCTAAAGACAAGCCCCATCCCGACTACCTCGTTATCAACGGCGCAGAATGTGAACCATACATCACAAGCGACTATCGAACAATGATTGAACAAGGCGACGAGATCTTTGAAGGGATTATGACGGTAAAGAAATATCTTAACATTGAAAACGTTGTTATTGGAATTGAAAATAACAAACCAAACGCTATTATATATCTAAAAAAATTGTTTGAAGGCGAAAAGAACGTCGAAGTCATGTCGCTTAAATCAAGCTATCCGCAAGGCGCGGAAAAGGTTTTAATCGCGACAACGACGGGCAGAGCCGTTCCAATGGGAGGCTTGCCGTCCGACGCCGGTTGTATCGTTTTAAACATAACGACGGTAGCTTTCATAGCCAAATATTTAAGAAGCGGTATTCCGCTTGTCAGCAAACGCGTTACCGTTGCGGGCGGCGCGGTTGGTGCCCCCGGAAACTATCTTGTTCCAATAGGAACGACGATAAGAAAAGTTTTTGAAGATTGTAGCGTGGACCTTGACAGTTGCGAACGTATTCTTCTCGGCGGCCCTATGATGGGAATTGCGCTTTATACAAAAGATTTCCCTGTTCTTAAGACAACCAATGCCGTTTTGGGACTTACTTCAAAAGAACTCGGGCATATCCTCGACACACCGTGTATCCATTGCGGAAGATGTGCCGACAGATGTCCAATGGGGCTTTCTCCCGTCGAAATAGAACTAGGCTTTAGACGTTCCGACGCTTCGGAATGCGAAAAACTTTTTGTCATGAACTGTATCGAATGCGGATGTTGTACATTTACATGCCCAGCAAAAAGACCGTTGACGCAAAACATGCGTCTTTCTAAAAATCTTGTAAGAAAGGCGGGAGCTAAAAAATGAAACGTCCTTTAACCGTTGTTTCTTCGCCCCACATATCCTCGCCCGACAGCACCGATAAAATAATGTTGAAAGTGTCGCTAGCACTTGTACCGGCCGGACTTTTGTCTATCTATTGGTACGGAATACGCGCTGCGCTCGTAATCGCCGTTGCCGTTGTGTCGTGTGTACTGTTTGAATATCTCTGGTGTCGTTTGATGAAAAAACCTTCAACACTTTGGGATTTTTCCGCCGTCGTAACCGGTATACTCCTCGCGTTTAACATTCCGTCAACAATTCCTTTGTGGATGGTGCTAGTCGGAAGTTTTGTATCTATTATAATAGTCAAACAACTTTTCGGAGGCCTAGGTTGCAACTTTGTTAACCCCGCTCTTGCCGGACGCGTTACAATGGCGCTTTCGTTCCCCGCCGCCATGACAAACTATGGCTACCCCGAAAACGTCCCCGACGCCCTTTCGGGCGCTACCCCTCTTGCGCTAATGCGCGAGGGTTCAATTGGCGGAACCGATTATATCGTCGAAATTCTTCTCGGAAACCGCGGAGACATAATTGGGGCCGGCTGTACGCTTGCTCTTTTGGTAGGCGGCGTATATCTCATGTTAACAAAGGTTATTAAACCAACAATCCCCCTTGTTTATATAGGTTCAACGTTTGTGCTTTTGATGCTTTTCGGCAATACGTCGGCTTTGCTTTCGATACTAAGCGGCGGGCTTATCCTTGGAGCATTTTTCATGGCAACCGACTACGTAACTTCGCCGTATACCGACAAAGGCAAAGTAATCTTTGCTATTGGTCTTGGGCTTTTGACGGCGGTTTTAAGAACCTATTCCAACATGACCGAGGGCGTGTCGTTCGCTATTCTTATAATGAACCTTTTAGTTCCGTATATAAACGACCTCACAAGACGCAGACCGTTTGGGGAGGTGAAGAAAAATGAAAAATAATTTCTTTAAAGACAATGTAATGCCGGTTTTGGTGCTCGCTTGTATCTGTTTAGTGGTGTCTGCTGCGCTAGGCTACACAAACTCTATAACCGCGCCGATAATCGAGGCAAACAAAGACGCCGAGGCGGTAGCGGCAAGGGCACAACTTATTCCAGAAGCAAAAAGTTTCACCAAGATTGAAACAGACATTCCAAACGTTATCTCGATACACGAGGGAAGCGACGGCACGGGGTATATAATCGTAGCGTCGTCCAAAGGATATGGCGGTAACGTCGTTGCAACGTGTGCGGTTGACACAAGCGGAAAGCTTATCGGCCTTCTCGTGGACACCTCGACCGAGACGGTCGGAATTGGCTCAAGGGCTTCTGAACCCGAATATATCGAACAGTATCTAAACGCTGCAAGTCCCGCCGATGTCGATTTGATTTCGGGCGTAACGCTAACAACAAGAGCGCTTAAAACGGCGGTTTTATCTGCTGTGTCGTATCTTTCGGATGTCGATACTACGGTAGAGGAGGAAGCTCCAAAACCCGAAACACCGGCAGTTTTAACCGAAACAGAGATCAAAGAACTTCTCGTGCCCGAAGCGACTTCTCATCTAGATATGGAACCCCATAACGAAAACATAAACTCGATTAGAGAATATCGAAACGATACAGATGTTTGGTATGTGGTTGAAACATCGGCAAGAGGTTACGGCGGAAATATCGTTGTCACAACTGCTTTTGAACAAGGCGAAACCCCAACGATTACCGGCCTTTATATCGACAGCTCGACCGAAACGGTTGGAATTGGCACAAGGGTTTCAGATCCCGAATTTGCAAAACAGTTTGTCGGACAGCAAAACCTAACCGATGTAGATGTCGATGTTCTCGCGGGAGCGACGATTTCAAGCAACGCCGTCAAAAAGGCTGTGGAGTTTGCGTTTTCTGCCTTTTACGAGACGTCGACAACCGAACCACAACCCGAGGAACCACAACCCACCGAACCGGAACAACCCGAAACACAAGAGCCCGGCAACAGCCCCGAACAGCTTATTCCGCAAGCAACGGAATTTTCCGAAATCTCGGTT
>CAYJFO010000160.1:0-3488 GCA_964369645.1 uncultured Oscillospiraceae bacterium
TTGCTTATGCTTCGCGCTATTGTATCGGAAAAAAGCATTATAACGCTGCCGAGAAGCCCCGAAAACAACATCGTTTTAAGGGAATGTGATTTTGTTATAAGCCTTGTTATGTGCGGAGCGATAAGTCCAACAAACGTTATAAGCCCCGTTATGCTAACGACACCGCCAACTATCAACGTTGTTATCAAAAGAACCGCGCCACGAAGTTTAACAACCGACACTCCGAGCATCTTTGCTTCGTCTGAATTTAATGACAAAAGTGTTATCTGACGATATAAAAGAACTAATGCAATACAACAAATTAAAACAATCGGAACTATAGGTAAAACTTTTTGAAGCGTTACTGCCGCAAGCGAACCCATCGTCCAAAACTCCAATGCCGCAAGTTCCTGTTCCGGGTCGGCGGTCATTTTAAGCAACATCAAAACAGCGTTAGCAACAGCGCTAATCGCTATTCCCGATATAACAAATGTCGAAATCCTGTTTCCTTTTGACAACGCAACAAGCGAAAGCGCAACAAACGTCGCAATCGTTCCGCCCAAAAAAGCCCCAACAGCCACCGTTAGCGTCCCCGCTCCGAGAAATATTATCGAAAATCCCGCTCCGGCGCAAGCTCCGGAAGACACCCCTATTAAGTCGGGAGAGGCTATCGGGTTTTTAAAAAGCGTTTGATATATGTAACCCGACACAGCAAGCCCAAACCCCGACAAGACCGCCATTATCGTCCGAGAAACTCTAAGATTAAAAAACACGCCAAAATCAACCGTCTCGCTATTTAATATATTTTGTATTTCAAGTGGATATTTCCCCACAAAAAGAGAAATTATTATTCCACCAAAAAACAAAATCATTATTCCACTATAAAACTTGCTTGTTTTCATGATACAAGGGCTAGTTCTGTTTCGCCTTGGTAATTATAGAAATCTTGATAGAACGATAAAACATTTTGTTCAAAGTCATCTGCCGTGTAAACGTCTTGGTGTATCACACTTGCAATCCAAAGGCTTCCAAGATAGGACGACGGAACAGGACTGTCCCATGCCTCGAACACGTTTGGCATTTTATATACAGCTTTATTTTGAACGGCGGTAAGATCGGCTATCGCGTTATCGGACAAAACGTCATCTACAGTATATTTTGCGGCGGGAGCAATTATTATATACTCCGGATCGTACGCCAAAAGTTGTTCATACGAAACTGTCGCCCAATATGTGTCCTCGATTTCTTGTGCCACGTTTGTTGCTGCTGCGTTTGTAATAAGGTCGTTTTGATACATCAACGCCCCCGCTGTTGACAAAAGATCGCTATTGCCGCCAAGATAAACGGTTGGTGTTTGTACCCCTTCAAGAGTTTCCGAAAGTTCCAAAAGCGCATTTTCCGAAACAGCTATAAGTTCGTTTGCACGTTCGACACTGTTTGTAATAGCCCCCAACATCTCGATAGTTTCGTTTAAAAGCTGTTTATTTTCGGGATTTACACATATCGTTGGTATGCCAAGTTCTGTGAGAGTTTCGGCGGCATCTTGAAGTTTAAGCGGAACAATAACAACATCGGGTTTAAGCGCCGCAGTTCCCTCGATATCAAACTCTTTTGCGGTCCCAACCCCGGGAACCTCGAGAAGTTCCGGCGCAGTTAGCGCGTAGATTGGGCGAGTGTCTGCCATGTTTTCTATGCCGACTATGTTTTCTTTTACCCCAAGACCGATAAGTATTGACGACGTTATGTAATATCCGCTAACTATCCTTTCGGGTTTTTGATCAAGTGTCACCTCTCGCCCCGCGTGGTCGGTTATAGAAGCAAACGGCTCTTGTCCTGTGATTTCTTCCGTTTGCGCTTCGTTTTCTTGTACTGTGGTTTGTGCCGTTTCAGTCGTTGAAGCACATGCGGCAAGCAGTGCAACCACCAGTATTAGCGAAATCAGTTTAATTGTTCTCATTTTTGTAACCATCCTTTTTTTAATTATATATTATTTTTTTTAATATCTCTTGTTTGTTTTGTTCCGTAACGGTTAAAATCTCTGCATTATATTTTTCAATAAGTTGTTTTTTAAAATGCTCTCCCGGATTGTCTGCAAGGTCTACCTCCACGTTTGTTTTCATGTGTTTAAAGTTATCTTTGCTTTTGTACGTCCCTATGCAAAACATGTTGCTACTCAAAACAGTTTTGATATATTCAACAAACACAGGCGACAACAGCTCCAACCCTCCTATTTCGTCCATAACAAAAATGTCGTATCCCGAATAGTCGCCCACTATCTCGCTAATTTCGCAAAACGCCTCTAGTTTAACTACCCTGTTTTTGGGATCTCCCGACATAAACAACCCTTTGGTTTTAACGTCAACACTTTCAACAACCCTCACCGTCTCGCAATCCTCTGTAAACCGCTCTAAACAAAACCCAACGCTTTCACCGTTTTTATCCACTAAGCGAACGCTTAAAAAACCTGTTGTTTTTTTTCCGCTTGCTTTCAACGCTTGTTTAATAAGCGTTGTCTTGCCAATTCCTTTTGGTCCCTCGAGAAAGATATTCATCTAATTGTCCCCATTTTTTAAAGAATCGCTATTAAAACCATCAAATATTCGCGCATATTCCTCGCAAGCGTTTTGCTTCACAGCCAATTCAAACTCGGAGTATCTTTCCAAAAGCAGTTTTCCCTCGTCCGAGAGGCTTGCTTTCCCTCCGTCTTTTCCTCCATGTTTACGAACAACAAGTTTCGTTTCAATTTCGTTTTCCGAGGCGTTTAATATCTTCCAAGCCTTTGAGTACGAAAGCCCCATGCTTTTTGCCGCCTCGCGAACAGAACCCGTTTTTGATATCTCTACCATCAAATTATAGATACCGGGACCGAAAAAAACATTTTGATTTTTAAGCCTTACCGTTATGTGAGGTGAAAAATTTTCGGTGTTCATAAAAAATACTCCAAAATTTTTGTATATCTATATTGTACATCAAGTTGTTTTTAAAAACAACTCGTATGCTTAATTATATTTTATCACAATATTTAAGCATACAAAAAACGACAAAGCTTTTCGCTTTGTCGTTTTTTAATTCATAATTTCTGCCGCTTGTTAACTTATTAATTAACATACGGAGATTAAACAACCAAAGAGGTTATTTAAATTTACGTTTTCTAGCCGCTTCGGATTTTTTCTTGCGCTTAACCGAAGGTTTTTCATAGTGCTCACGCTTACGAACCTCTGCGAGGACTCCGGATCTTGCACATTGGCGTTTAAAACGTCTGAGAGCACTATCAAGACTCTCGTTTTCTTTAACCCTAACTTCCGACAACTTCTACCCTCCTTAAGGCCGCTTACCTGCCGTAGATTTACAACTTTTATTATTATATATATATTTGTCGTTGTTGTCAACATCAAACATCGTTTTATGTCATTTTTTTTATTTTTTTCTAAAATTATTTGCCAAAACCATCTTTATTCAAAATTTTTAAATTGATTTGTCAAAACTTGAGTTCTTTTTATAAGATAAAA
>CAYJFO010000161.1:0-3478 GCA_964369645.1 uncultured Oscillospiraceae bacterium
CTTAGCGAAGACCCTAGCACAGACTTAGCGAAGACCCTAGCACAGACTTAGCGAAGACCTAGCAAGACTTTAGCAAAGACTTAGCAAAGACTTAGTGAAGACTTAGTGAAGACTTAGTGAAGACTTAGCAAAGATCTTGGAAAACAACACGCTTCTGACAGCCTTTGGGAAAAAGCAACCACGAAATATAGATGCTTGGCGGGAGACTGTCGGCTCTATTTGAAGATAAATTCCCCCAAATGTTTTCTCAACGGTTGTATGGAACAGCCACAGCTTTAGCAACGCCGAACCGAATACGGTTCGGCGTTTAATTGCGTAAAGAAAACGGGCGAACACAATTGTTCGCCCGTTCAGACTGTCGAAAAACCCCTATTGCAAAATCGAGTTTCGTCAAAATGCACAAACATAATGGGTGGAATGTAGGGGTCGGCGTCCCCGACGACCCGAAAAATCACCACAAATCCCCTAAAAACGGGATGTCGAGACCGCCAATTATATTGGCGTTGCCATCTCCCTACAAACTCTATTGCGATTTTGTGCAATATTTTTTAGTGTGCACCTTTTTTGACACGCTAAAACGGGCGAACACAATTGTTCGCCCGTTTAACATTTATGCTTTTATTAAAATTTATTAATTGCCTTCTTTTGCGAGTTTAACCTTTTGAAGCGGTGTAATCTCGTCGTTTTGAAGGGAATATCCGTCTATTGGCATAATCCTTGAATGAATTGCGTCGATTATCCACGAAGCTTGTGGGAAGAAATCTTCGTCGAATTCAAACGGAGGAGTGATAAGGTTTCTCGCGCCTATGACAACGGGAGGAGCGTCGAGATTGTCGAAGCAGAATTCCGAAAGATTTCTTGCAACATCGTTCATAAAGTTTCCGCGTTCGCAAGCGTCCGACACAAGCACAACTTTTCCGGTTTTGTTAACCGACTCGATAAGTGGATTGTAATCAAGCGGGCTTATGCTACAAAGATTTATAACCTCTGCCGAAACGCCGAGTTTTTCAAGTTGTTCCGCCGCGTCTACCGCTCTGTAAAGCGCCGCGCCGATAGTAAGGATAGTTACGTCGCTACCTGTGCGAACTTTGTTGACTGCGCCTATCTCGATTTCATATTCGCCGACCGGAACTCCGCCCTCGTTGAAACGTTCTTCCATGTCGTATAGACGTTGGCTTTCAAAGAACACGACGGGGTCGGTTCCTTTTAAAGCTGTTGTCAAAAGTCCTTTTGCTTCATACGGGGTTGACGGGAACACAACTTTAAGCCCCGGAACGTGTGCCGTCATAGCTGTCCAGTCTTGGCTGTGTTGCGCGCCATATTTTGAGCCGACCGAAACGCGAAGCACAACCGGCATTTTAAGTATGCCAGCGCTCATTGCTTGCCATTTAGAAAGTTGGTTGAAAATTTCATCGCCCGCTCTTCCCATGAAGTCTGCGTACATAAGTTCCGCCATAACCCTGCCTCCGCAAAGCGCATATCCAACCGCCGAGCCGACTATTGCGGCTTCCGAAATGGGCGAGTTGAAAAGGCGTTTTGGGGGGCAACAAGTAGCAAAGTCACGAGTAATCGCGAACGCGCCGCCCCAGAAACGAAGGTCTTCGCCGTATGCCGTGAATGTCGGATCTTTATAATAACACTCGAGAAGCGGTTCCGAAATAGCGTCACGGTAGTTATATCGCATAATCTTTGGAACGGCTTTTCCGTTTTCTGTGTTGGTTCTTTTTTTGCTCAATATCTTGTTAAGCGGAGCACACTCGGATTTTGGAACGAGCATCTCGGGTTCTCTTGTCGTGTCCATAGACTCAACTCTTTGGTTCGAGAACATCATTTTTTCGATAGGAGCACAGTTTTTCATGTCAAGATACGGCGATTTTTCGACATCTGCTGCAAGCGCACAGATTTCCGCCATGCGTTTAATCGCGCTTTCAACAATCTCGCCCAACTGTTCGTCTGTTGCAACGCCTGCTTTAACAAGCTCTGCTCTATATGTGACAATAGGATCAACCTCTTGCCAAGCGTCCATCTCTTCTTTCGCACGATATGCGTTGACGTCGCTTGTTGAATGTCCGCAAAAACGATAAGTAACGATATCGAGAAGCGCCGGAGCTTTGCCCTCTTTGATGATGTCGTTTTTCTTACGTGTAACAGCATCGATAACCGCAAGAGGGTTAAATCCGTCTACACGTTCTGCGTACATCTGGGTTGGGGTTATTCCGGAACCTATTCTTGCAACAACTTCATATGCCATTGTTTCGCCCGAAGTGAAACCACCCATTCCGTAGCCGTTGTTAAAGAACGTGAACAACAGCGGAAGTCCACCTTTGTCGCCCCAGATAGTTTCAAACTGTTTCATAGCCGAGAAGTTAAGTGCTTCCCAAACAGGGCCACAACCAATTGAACCGTCGCCAAGGTTACAAAGAACGATACCGTCTTTTCCGTTAACTTTTTTATAAAGCGCGCCACCAGCCGAAACAGGACCCGAACCGCCTACTATTGCGTTGTTTGGATATACGCCGAACGGCAAGAAAAATGCGTGCATAGATCCGCCAAGTCCTTTGTGGAACCCTGTTTTTCTTGCGAATATTTCTGCAAGCGTTCCGTACAAAGCAAACTTCACAGCAAGTTGTTTTGGTGTGTCGTTTGGATATTCTTTTTTGACAACCGCGTAACACTCGCCGTCCAAAAAGTTTTCCATAATCTCGGTTAGCTGTTTATCATCGAGTTTATCTATCGACGAAAGGCATTTTGCCAAGATTTCGCCGTGGCTTCTGTGGCTTCCAAAACTGTAGTCCTCTGTTGTAAGACAATATGCTTGGCCAACCGCCGCCGCCTCTTGTCCAACCGAAAGATGGGCGGGGCCGGGATATGTGTGTTTAACCCCTTCGTATTCGCCTTGGGTTTTAATCTTTGTCAACATGCCCTCGAACTCACGAAGCGCAACCATATCGGCGAAAATTTTTATAAGTTGTTCGTCCGAATAATTTTTTCGCTCGTCCGAAACAGTTTTGTCATATGCGTTAAGCGGGATATCGTTGAACTTAAGAGCACCTTTCGCTCTGACCTTTTTGGGATCTAAAAACATTTCTTTTGGCATTTTATTTCTCCTATAAATTATTTAATTCGTAATTCGCAATTTATGATTGAGGTGCGCTAGCAAAAATGAAATAGCACCGTCATGGTATTTGTGAGATGCTGTAGATGGCGTAACGGTCAAGACCGTTCCCTACTGGTTTGGTTTTTGCAGCACTGTTCAGGTGTCGATGGCGGCAAGAGCAGAGCTCTAAGCAGAGCCCTTGCCCTACATTTCGTTTTTTGTGGCTAGGTTTATGCGACGAGTACGGGCGGATAAAGTATCCGCCCCTACATCTCAAAACGAAAAAATCTATAAAACCTTATATTAAATTTCGCCATGAAAGTGGCGCTCCACCACTCCTAACTCCTAACTAAATCAAAAAGCATGCTTCACGTATAATCT
>CAYJFO010000162.1:0-3445 GCA_964369645.1 uncultured Oscillospiraceae bacterium
CCTTGGAAACCCTTCTTTTTGGTACAGCCATTCTTAGCACCTCCTACGATGATTTATTTGCATTGATTTAACATGCCTAATAATTATATCACAATTAATAAACTTGTCAAGACAAAATTCGATTTATTTTTATTTTTTTAACAATAAATAAAATTACATGTACTTTTTGATATCTTCCGGCGCATTTTTTTCGTCGGTTGATACCGTTATTACTACCTTTATGTTGTTTTCGGTTATAGCGTTGATTTTGTCCAAAAGGCAACCAAGTCCCTCAACACCGCCGCCGATTTTCAAGATACCGTCAACGTAAACTTCGCTTATATCGTAGTTTCCGGCAAGAATTCCCGAAAAGAAACCATAAAAATGTTCGTATCCTCTAATCATATAATCATCAACGTCGATAAGGCGAACCGAATGGTCGATGTTGAACGTTAGTTTCATTGATTTTTCAATACAAACTATACTTCCTTCGTTACTCTTTGCGGATTCGTTTATCATTTCGATCATTGTTTTGGTTTTACCCGAGCCCTTGTCCCCGAAAATTAATTGAATCATAGCGTTTTCTCCTTTAATAAAAAAATATATTTTAACTAATTACCAAGCATTTTTAAGAGTTGTTCTCTTTGTTGTTCAAACCCTTTTTTCCCGAGAAGCGCGAACATATTCTTTTTATACGCTTCTACCCCCGGTTGGTCGAACGGGTTAACGCCAAGCAGATATCCCGAAACCCCACAAGCTTTTTCATAGAAATAGATAAGTTCGCCAACATTTTTCTCGTCTATCTCGTCCAGTTCGATTATAATGTTTGGAACTCCGCCTTCGGTATGCGCTAGCAACGTTCCCTCGAAAGCCTTGTCATTTACAAACGAAAGCTCTTTTCCGGCAAGATAGTTAAGCCCGTCAAAATCTTCGCTTTCTTGTTTGATAGTTACGCAACTTGCCGATTTATTAAACTTAACAACCGTTTCAAAAAGATCTCTTCTTCCGTCTTGGACATATTGACCCATAGAATGAAGATCTGTAGAGAAAATAACCGACGCCGGGAAAATTCCTTTTTGGTCTTTTCCTTCGCTTTCTCCGTATAGCTGTTTATACCACTCGTTCATCATGGTAAAGCTAGGTTCATAGCACGCCATAAGTTCAGTTGTCTTGCCTTTGTTATATAAAATGTTTCTCGCCGCGGCATATTTTAGAACTTCGTTAGTTTGAACATCTCCGCCTTTATATTTTTCACAAGCCTCGGCGGCACCCGCCATAAGTTTATCAATGTCAAATCCTGCCGCAGCTATTGGAAGAAGCCCAACCGCTGTAAGCACAGAAAATCTTCCACCGACATCGTCAGGGATTACGAACGTTTGATATTTGTTTTGGTCGCTCAAAGCTTTAAGCGTTCCCCTTGCTTTGTCTGTTGTCGCGTATATTCTTTCGCTTGCCTTGTCGCCATATTGTTTTTCGAGGAACTCTTTAAACACACGGAAAGCTATTGCCGGTTCCGTTGTTGTTCCGGATTTTGAAACGACGTTTACCGAAACACGTTTACCCTCGCAGATTTTAAGCAGGTTTGTAAGATAATCGGAACTTATATTGTTTCCGGCAAAATAAACTTTAAGCGGATTAAGTTCATTGTAGAACTGTGTTCCTAGAAGTTCAATAACTGCGCGTGCGCCAAGATAGCTTCCGCCAATTCCGATAACGACAAGAATGTCGCTGTCTTCGCGAATTTTTTTTGCCGCATTTTTTATTGCTTCAAACTCTTGTTTGTCATAGTTTTCGGGTAGGTCTACCCAGCCGAGAAAATCGTTGCCAAGCCCCGCTTTTTGTTCAATAAGCTTTCCGGCAAGCTCAACTTGTGGAGCTATTCCACAGAATTCATTTTTTTCGACAAAACCGTCGAGATATTTTGTAGTTACTTTTAAAGCCATAATTAGAGGTCTCCAACCTTATAATAAATAAATTTAGTCGTATTTATATAATAAGTAATAAAGCGTTAAATGTCAATCATTTTTATGATGGATTTAGTGCACATTATATAAATACCAACTTTGCTACTACCAAAATTTCATTTAAAAATTGTTAAACAAAACCACCGATTATCTGCCGACCTAGTTTTGTTAGATTATCTGTCTAACTTTTTTGGGTCAGCACATGGTACAACCGGTGGTCTTTAATTTTGAATTATGTTGATTTTAAGTTAGCCTTTTTATCTTGTCTGATCTTCAATCGCTTTTTCTATAATCTCAACCGCTTTTTGAAGATCTATCTTTGCGGTGTCTATACAAAGGTTATAGTTATTTATATCAAGCCTTTCTTGACCTGTATAATAACTGTGGTATTTTGATCTTTGTTTGTCAATTGCAACGATTTGTTTTTTCATCTCTTGTTCAGATTTATCCTTGTCCGCATCAACCTTTTGGTAACATCGTTTAATTCTAGCCTCCATATCGGAACAATAAATTAACACTTTAAACGCTTTATCATGCAACGTGTAGTTAGCACATCTTCCAACTATTATACAGTTTCCTACTTCAGAAAGGTCTTTAATTATCTTTGTTTGGGCTATTTGAATCTTGTCGTTTGGAGAAAGCTGTGGCGTCGGCCTTGAAAACGTTCTTGCAAACGTAAAGGAAAAACTTCTTGAAGTTGCGGCTTCGCTGTACTGTTCAATAAACGACGGAGCAAGATTAGTTTCTTCCGAAATCTTTGATATAAGCTCTTTGTCATAGTACGCAAAATTAAGCCTGTCTGCTAGGCGTTTTGCAATCTCTCGTCCTCCGCTTGAAAACTGTCTGTTAAAAGTTATAACCATACCCATAAATCCACCTCTCATTTATTTGTAAAAAATTCACTCTTCTCTCAAATTAAGTCACATAGTCTTCCGTCAAGAAATTCGCAAAGTGTTTCACCATTTAATATTATCTGGCTTCCCCTAACCCCTGCGCTTACTGCTATCTCATCAAAAAGCACAGCGGTTTCATCTATAAAAGTTGGATAATTTTTTTTCATTCCAATAGGGGAACATCCGCCCCTTATATACCCTGTTATTTGCAAAATATCCTTAACCGCTATCATCTCGATTTTTTTGTTTTTGCTAACAATGGCAGCCTTTTTCAAGTTAAGCTCTCCGCTTACCGGAACACAAAAGACATTAATTCCGTTTTTGTCACCCTTTGTCACAAGCGTTTTAAAAACCTCGTCGTCACAAAGCCCTATTTGTTTTGAAACATGCAACCCCGAAAGGTCGTTTTCGTCAAAGCTATACTCGGATTCCCGGTATTTAATATGTGCGGCGTCCAAAAGGCGCATAGCGTTTGTTCTTGCCACAATATCCCCTCTTTTTAAACCTTAGTCTAGTACAATTCGTTTGTATATTCGCCGTCTTCTAGATATACATCGTCCATTAAAACTATGTATTCATATAGTTGATAGTCAAACTTTTCGCGTGGAA
>CAYJFO010000163.1:0-3431 GCA_964369645.1 uncultured Oscillospiraceae bacterium
CGGAATTTTTAACCGCTACCCAGTCTATGTCGTCTTGATATGACGAAACGTCGATTCCTTTGACGGTCGGCGTGTCTCCGCCGTATTCCAAAAATCCTTCGGAATAGCTAAACGCAGCGGTGTCATATTCGTTAAATGGAACGTCTACTGCGTTTGGAAAGATAAGCGAAAAATCGTCGACTTCGGTTTTTTCATCGATTTTTTGCGTCGAATTTCCCGACGTTTGAACCGCCGAGTCGAGCGATGAAATAACCGCAAGCGCTATAAAAACCACAACAATAAAGCTTGAAACTGCCGCGGAAATTAAGATGATTTTTGTTCGGTCAAAGCGTTTATTTTTAGTATTTTGGTTTATGTAGTTGTTATTTTGACCCAAACCGTTTTGGCGGTTTGGGTTTTTATAATATCTGTTGTCATAAGGGTTTTGTCCCTTGTTGTTGTTTTGCTGATTATGTTGCATTAACTACCTCTCTTTGTACCAACCGAGGGTTAAAACATAGGCGTTTTAAACGCGTAAACTAAAGCATCTAACGCCGGTCGGTTGTTATTCGTTATAAAACAAACCATATGCTTTATAAATATAGTATAAATCGCTAACGCTTGATAACTCGAACGGGCTGTGCATAGAAAGGAGCGGAGCGCCAAAGTCTACGACATCTGCGCCAAGTTTCGAGATGTATTTTGCGACTGTTCCGCCGCCACCTTCGTCGATCTTGCCGAGTTCTCCCGATTGCCACGGAATGTTGTTTCTGTCAAGCATATCTCTAAGATACGCGACATATTCCGCCGACGCTTCGTTTGTTCCGTATTTTCCGCCTGAACCGGTGTATTTTTCGAGCGACGGTCCGCGGTTAAGATGTGAAGAGTTGCGTTTTTCGTATACGTCGGGGAATGTCGGGTCAAACGCAGCCGCAACGTCGGAACTTAAAACTATTGTGTTGTTGAACACGGTTTCAACGTCTTTACCTTGTGCCTTTGAAACAAGAGCAACAAAATTTCTCAAAAGATCGGAATTTAATCCAGAGTTTCCGTCGCTTCCCGTTTCTTCTCTATCCGCAAAAATTACAAGCGACGTTTGTTTTGGCTGTTTAACCTCCATAAACGCTTTTAGCGAAGCGAAAGCACAGATTCTGTCGTCTTGTGCGTAGCCGCCTATAAGGCTTTGGTCTAGTCCGACATATCGCGCTTTTAAAGCCGGTATAAACTGAATTTCAGACGACACGAAATCACGTTCAACAATTCCGTATCTTTCGTTCAAAAGTTTCATCAAAGCGAGTTTTATAGGTTGTTTAACGTTGTCGTCGTCGATTGGTTCGCTTCCGATAATTATGTTAAGTTCCTCTCCTTTGATAACTTCGCGCGCCGTTCTTTTATCTTGACCTTTGTGCGAAAGGTGGGGGAGAAGGTCGGAAACGCAAAAGACAGGGTCTTCTTCGCGGTCGCCTATCGAGACATATACCTTTTCGCCCGATTTCTTGACAAAAACTCCGTGCATTGCAAGCGGAAGCGTTGCCCATTGATATTTTTTAATTCCGCCATAGTAATGGCTTTTAAGGTATCCGATGTCGCTGTCTTCGTATAGCGGGTTTGGTTTAAGGTCAAGCCTTGGGCTGTCTATATGCGAAGCGATTATTCTTATGCCTTTTTCGATATCCTCTGTTCCGATAACCGCCGCAATAAGGCTTTTTTCGCGGTTTGCGAAATAGATTTTATCGCCGGCGACATATTTCTTTTTTGGGTCAAACTTTTTAAATCCCGAATTTTCAAGCAACGCCGACGCAAACAAAACTATCTCGCGTTCGGTCCTGTAAAGGTTTAAAAATTTTATATACTCGTCTGCAAATTCTTTTGCTTCGGTTTTCATGTTGGCGATGAGTTTAAAACTTGTCTCGTTTTTGTGTAATAATTCTTGTTCTAAAATTTGGCCTTGTGATTTCTCTTTGTCCATTTTTTTCTCCTATAATATAATTATATTGTTTATTTATGTCATTTGTTTATATTAACCGAATTTTCTCGGAAAATTCCAAGCGCCTTTGCTATGCTTTTTTATTAATATAAAATATGTAACTACTCAAACCATTCGTCGATCTTTTGTATTAACGCATCAAGTTTTTTATCAAATTCTTGCTGGGTTCCGTTGTTTTCCAAAACTAAGTCTGAAAGTTTTTGTACAAGGCTTTCGTCTAGTTGCGCCGATATCCTTGCGTTTGCATGTTCGTACGTTATGTTATCGCGTTTCATTATACGCTCTATCTTTATCTCTTTATTAGCTTTAATAAGGACAATCTTGTTACAGTTTGCGTATAAACCGCTCTCGATTAATGCCGCCGCTTCCACAACACAATATCTAAAACCCTGTTCTTTTAACATATCGAATTTTTTTAATATCTCGTTTATTATAAACGGGTGGGTTATGTTGTCGAGCGCTATCTTTTTTTCGGGATTAGAAAAGCAAATCTCGGCTAGCTTTTTGCGGTTAAGCGTTTCGTCGGGGTTTAATATCTCGGCCGAAAACTCTTCGACAAGTCGCAAAAGACACTCGCCCCCACGTTTAACAACCTCGCGCGCGACGATGTCACCGTCGATAATCGGTATACCGCTTTTGGCTATGTATGAAGAAGCGTAGCTTTTCCCCGTTCCCGATTGTCCCGTTAACGCCACAACATAAAATCTGCTCAAAGTTATAATTCCTTTCATTTATACAAAACATCGTTAAAAAAACATCTGATGATATTAAACCTTTTCGATTTTAAAACCGCAAGCCCTTAAAAGCCTATTAAACACGGCGAGCGAAACCCCGTCTTGTTTTGGGGCACGAATAAAAATTCTTTTTGCGCCGTCATCGTCAAGTTGTCTTAAAACGGAAAATATATTTTTCGCTTGCGACACACCGTCGTCTTTTGTTCCGTACACTATCGATGGTATATCGAAAAGGTCTTGTTCCCCCGCAAAACACATTATGTAGTCGCCGTCTTTTTTGTTACTTTTAATATAGCTTTTAACCGCTTGTGTTTCTCCGTCCAAAATAATCGCCGGAGCTTTTGGGGAATAGTGTTTATGTTTCATGCCGGGCGAGATAGCCGTTTCTTGATCGTTAATCTCGGAGTTTATAGCGGGCGACACCACAATGTCCGGGACTATGCTTTTTAGTTGTTCAAGCGATACAAACCCCGGTCGAAGAAGTACAGGAGGGTTTTGAACAAACGAAACAACCGTCGATTCAACCCCGATATCACAAGCGCCGGCGTCAAGAATAAGCGGTATTTTATCTTTGAGGTCTTGTAAAACATGCCCTGCTGTTGTTGTGCTCGGTTTTCCCGAAAGGTTAGCGGACGGCGCCGCAACAGGAACACCGGCGCGCTTTATAACTTGGAGCGCGACAGGGTGGGACGGCATACGAACAGCAACGGTCGAAAGCCCTCGGCTTACCG
>CAYJFO010000164.1:0-3360 GCA_964369645.1 uncultured Oscillospiraceae bacterium
CCATATTAAACATCATTTTTTGTATGTTGTTTCTTTTCATAAAACGAAACGATTATCTGCCAAATTGGTATTAGATAAAGATAAAAAGCAAAAATTAGGCTTGAGGTTGGCGCGGATATAGTTGAAAGCGGGACTGTGCACGCAATAGACCAAGGGACCATAGGCGCGAGGATTACTGCGGTGTTTTCGATGTTAATCGCAAGCTTTGAATTGTCGGGCTCGATATCCTTACAAAGTTGGCTAGTTAACATTATAGCAAGCGTTTGGTTACAGGAAATCATTCCGGCTATAATTGACGTTACCGCAACGCTTGTAAAAACCGTCGTTTTTTTACTGAGCTTTACAAGAAATCCTTTTATTCCGTCAAGAAAATTTGTTTCTTTAAATATGCCGGCATAACAACAAGATAGACACACTATTACGATTACGGTAGACATCGAAATAATTCCACCACCGCTTATCAATTCGGAAAGTTCAGCGTTTTCGGGATGAAATCCGAATAACGTAATGTTTAAAATTTCAATAAAAGATTTGTTTTGAACAAACATAATAATTGGAATTGTGCTTATAATGCTTATTGCCATGTTAATTTTAACGTTAAAGCGAAGAACAGAAAACAAAATAATAGTTGCCGCTGGTATAAGAACTAGCGGATTTAAGGAGAAATGCTCTAGGAATATTTCTCCTAAATTTGTTGTACTATCAGAAGTCGGAACCAAAAAAGAAAGTGCTGTATAAATAACTAGGCTTACTGTCAAAGGAACGGTTGACGTTTTAAACATTAACTTTATGTTATTAAATATATTTGTTTTTGTCAGTTCGCTTACAAGTAATGCGCTTGACGACATCGGCGAACAACGATCCCCAAAATATATACCAGCAAAGATTGCGCCACCCATGACAGAAACAGGGATGCCCATGCTGTTTGACATCGTCATGCAGATAACACCAATAGTAGCTACAGTTCCCATAGATGTGCCCATAAGCATAGAAACGATTGAACAAACAACAAATGTACCAATGACCATGATGTCGGGAGAAAAGATTAAACTTGCATAGTATACAATAAAAGCAATTGTTCCGCTACTTCTCCAAAAAGCGGTCATTATGCCAATTAGTAAAAAAATAATAATTAGGTTTTTAATAGTTAAAATTCCCGAGATGCACATCTTTAATACGTTGAAAAAGCTGTGTTTTTTATATAAGCCATATGAAAAAAACAGGATCAACCCAAAAATGAGGGGGAAAATTATGTTGATTCCAAAAAGTATGCAAACAAGCAAAGTTGCGGAAAATATGCCGAATATTATTAGTTCAATCATTGTTATCCTTTTAAACTGAAAATTTATTATTAAAAGAGCGCCATTACTTATTCTACATTACTTTTATAATTAACGCAACAATATACGAAAAATGGGTGTAGTCAATTGTGTTGACGTTTACCCAATCCAAAAAAATGTTGAAAAACAGATTCCAAATGCTTTTAAACGTTGAAACTGTTCGCAAATACGTATATAATGTAAAAGTAACAAGAAAATTCATTGCGAAAATCTGAACAAAGGGAAGGGTTGATTAAGGTTGAAATATATTTCGGTTGGAGAAACTGCGGAAAAGTGGGGGATAACTAAACGCCGAGTACAGGAATATTGCTATAGCGGAAGGATTAACGGAGCTATTAAAATCGGTTCTGTTTGGACTGTTCCAGAACTCGCCGAAAAACCAACTGATCCGAGAAAAGGGTCGGTTGAAAACACAAAAGCTGAAGACGGTTATTACAGTAATGTTGCGGGGCTTTTTCCCGGCATATATATAATGGACAGCGTATGCCTTGATGGAAGGCCGCTTGAACAGATTGCTGATGATTTCAAATATAATACATATAAGCTAGCTTTTTTGGCAGAGGTTGAAACTTGTAAAGGTAATTTTTTGAAGGCGCTGGAGCTTTTGAAAAAGCTACCTAAAAACGGAGAGTTTGCGCTTGTCGCGATACACCTTAGGTGGATATGTGGACATGCTTTGGACAATGCAAAAGAAAGAGAACGGTGTGTAGCTGATCTAGATTTTTTGAAAAGACAGTATTTTGAGGATGAAAAGGAACTGTTGCTTATCGAGATAGTCGAAGCTATTTGGACAACATGTACATATGAAAATGTTGGGTGTCCTGAATGGATAAAAAATGGAGACGTTTCAAAGGTTCCACGAGAGTTTTCTAAAGTTGCAACGTATACATATGTAAGATATCTGCATAATGAAGGGAAATTTGCTCAGATGATAGGGGTTTGCGAAGGTGCAAGCAGATTTATGTCGGAAGAGAATTTTTTTGCGCTTGATATATATTTTGAGGCATTTAGAGCGATAGGATACATTAGTTTGGGTGATATACAAAAGTCACGTGAAATACTTTATAACATTTTTAGCGCTACGCTAAAATATGGATTTTATCCGATATTTATAGAATTCCTTGTGTTTTTGGGAGGACAGATGGAGATTATCCTAAAACAACACAATCCAAAACTTAGGCGAGTTTTTTCGGACAGTTGGAAACAGTTGTTTAAAGCAACATCGAAAAATTGGGGAAATCAAGATGCTGAACAGTCGTCTATTGAGGAAGATTTGAGTCCAAACTTAAGGGAGCTTGAGGTTTTACATCTAATTAGGTTAGGATTTCGCCACAAAGAGATAGCAAAAATTATGGAGCTTAATGTTAACACTGTTAGCAGTCTTGCTCAAAAAGTAAAACTAAAAAGAAAAGCTCTTAGTTTTGAAAAATCAGTTTTTTTCACATATTGGTTCAAACAAAATTAAAACAGAGTTTGTCGTAGTATCTTGTTTGTTTTTCTATGTATATCGCTTTTTTCAAACTTAAGAGATTTATATTGATATGGCTAGATGTATTATAAAATGTAAGAAATACTACGTTTTTTGCACGGGTGGCGTAAAAAACGTAGTATTTTCATGACCTTTGTTAAAAGGCAAAGTTTATTTAAACAATAATGCTTTTGCCGTCCATCTCGGCAGGTTGTTCAAGGTTTAACAGTTTTAACATAGTAGGAGCGATGTCGGCTAGCTTTCCGCCTTCGCGGAGACTTACATCGCCGGCGCCAACTACCCCGAAAACAACAGGGTTTACAGTGTGTGCTGTGAACGGTGTTTCGCCGTCATCGTCCAACATCTGTTCGGCGTTGCCGTGATCCGCGGTTATGAGCGCCGTGCCGCCTACCGAAAGGATAGCCTCGATAACTTTGCCGACAGATTTATCAACCGCTTCAACCGCTTTTTCTGCGGCATGGAAAAAACCGGTGTGACCAACCATGTCACAGTTTGCAAAGTTTAAGATAATAACGTCATACTTGCCGCTTT
>CAYJFO010000165.1:0-3308 GCA_964369645.1 uncultured Oscillospiraceae bacterium
TATATCTGTTCTGCCACTTATATTTATAATCATTTTTCACCTCTCACAAATTTTTATTTTCCTCCTCCATTTTAAGTAAGAATTCTTTCATAGTGATCCCGCCTGCATATCCTACAAGTTTTCCATTTGCACCAATAACCCTGTGGCAAGGTACAATTACCGTTATAGGATTTTTATTGTTTGCCATGCCGATAGCACGGCTGGCCTTTTCGTTCCCGACAGCTTTGGCAATTTCTTTATAACTTCTTGTTTCGCCATATGGAATATTGCACAGTGTGTCCCACACTTTCTTTTGAAAATCTGTGCCGTTTAATTTATACGGCAGGTCAAAAACCTTTCTTTTCCCATCGAAATATTCCAATAGTTGACTGTGTGCCTTATCTGTAAGCTCTGTTTTAGTGCCAAAATCAGTTACAACTTCATCAAATATTTTCTTAAAAAAAGTGATGTTTCCATCGGCATATTCCATCTTGAAATATCCAAATTTCGTTTCGTAAATTGCAAAATTTTTCATTATCTTTTCCCTTTCCTATATGCAGCAGGCGACATATTCGCTCGTTCTTTAAAGAATTTATAAAATGCGGATAAGCTACCAAAGCCTATCGAGTAAGCGATGTCGATTACTTCATTGTCTGTCTGTTCTAAGAGCCTAACTGCTTCTTTATACCTTAAATCATTTACGTAGGTACTTGGAGTTTTGCCATATTCATCTTTAAAAATCTCTATCATTCGCTTGCGTGAAAGCCCGAGTTTGTCAATTTCGGTATTTAGAGTTTCTACCTCGTTAAACATATCATCAATCAGAATTTTAAGTTTTTCGGCAATATCTTTCATCGGTTTATAATCAAGCAAATCACTTCTGCATCTTTTGCAAGGTCGGTATCCTGCTTTTATCGCTTCCTCTGCTGTTTTGTAAAATTCTGTATTTCCCTCTTTCGGTGATTTGGATTTGCAAGACGGTCTGCAATATATACCTGTTGATTTTACAGCATAGAGAAAAACTGTATCATAACTTTCGTCATTTGAAATGACAGCTTCATACATTTCGTGGGATGTCATATTAAACTTATTATCCATAATGCACCTACTTTCTTTTCATGGATTTGATAATTTCTTTTGTGGCTTTGTTAACTTTTAGCGACTCTGTGATTTTTTGCAAAGCCTTGTTGTAGGTAAAATTATCTAAATTGTTATCTTTTAGATATACCATTGTTTCGGCAGAAAAATTTGCAAAACACGCTTGTAAACACCACGCAACAGCCATTTTTACATAGTAATCTTCGTGAGTTATAACATCACAGATAAATAATATATCATCTAGATACTGTTCTTCGATAAAATGAAATAGGAACATAACAACAGCAAACCGTATTTCATACGCCTCGTTCGACTGGTGGTATCTCTGTAAAAACTTCCAAACACGCTCTTTGTGATTTCTTGCAATTTTCAGTTCATTGCAAAAGCTATCGCACAGCGACCAATTTGTGATTTTCGGAACAAACAAAGCTATTTGTTCGAGCATTTCTTCGATATCTTCCTTCATATTACCGATAATAAGTGCTTTCAGCATTGTTTCTTCAAAATATATATCATGAGCATTGTCGAGAAAATCAATTGGATTATCTTTTGCAATGCGTTTTGCTATTTTTCGTATATCGGGAATTCGCACCCCAATAAGGTTATCGCAACCGGGGATTAAAGAAGTCGCAAACTCTCTGAATTTTTCATCACTAAGGGCAAATAATTCGCGCCTTATTTCTGTTTCTTTTTCGTACATGTTTTCTACCACCAATTTTACTTAATATATTAGAAATAATCAATATTTGTGTTAGCTTGCTTCTTGACAAATTTTTTGTTTTTGGGGTCATCAAGCTTTGAAATTGCTCCTGCCGCAATCGCCCATAGATACACGCTTGCTGTCGTGCCATAGGGTGAGTATCTCTTGCGGTATCTCTCAAACATTTCTTTTGTGACTTCTTTATGGCGATACAGCATACGAAGTCCACGGTGAATTGCAATATCTCCAAAGCTAAAAACATTATTACGTTGTAATGCGCTTGCAAGCAGCATTTCCGCAGTCCACACACCGATTCCTTTTAATGCCGATAATTCCTTGATTACTTCTGCATCGGTAAACTCGTGCAGTTTATCAAGATTTATTTCATTACTACATACTTTTAGCGCAAAATCTTTAATGTATTCGGCTTTCTTAAAAGTTGTGCCAAACCCTTGTATTTCGTCTGCTGTTAGGGTATTTATATTTTCTGCTGTAATGACTGAAAGAGCACTTTTCATTCGTCCAAACACAGTTTCTCTCGCTTGCCTTGATACCTGTTGTCCGAGTATCGCTCTAATAATCGCTGTGAATACATCTGTGTCAATCGGTCTTTTCAGCATGCCGATTTTTTCTATCGCTTCACCCAAACGCTTATCTTTTTTCTTTAAGTAGTTAATCTCTTTTTCACCATACTCAAAATACATCTCCTCACCTCGTTTGCTCTATATATGTTTATTATAGTGTTAAAACGCAAAATTTTCTTCCTGAAATTGCGTGTTTAATTTTCATCAAAATTTATGATAAATTATTTGTAACCTTTTCAGTTTAAACCCTAACAGATTTTTTTTAACATCATCGACTAGGGAGATGTAAAAATGCTCAGAAGTTAGAGAGTGTGCCGACTTAACAATCGGCACACTTATGGTTTTTGGCATGACTGTCCAAAACATATGTACGACATAATTCGAACTTGAGCCCGACTTGCACTTGATGTTTTAGCAGTTAATCTAAATCATTTAATTATATATGAAAGTAGTTTCGTAGTGATATCCTCTGGACTTTCTTTCATACCATTTGTTATCCATTCTTGTGTAACATAATTTATACCACCTCTTATAAATTCAACTTTATAAGTGTCAGTTGCCATACTAAAATTAAAAGATGATATCTTATTATTTCTAAACTGTGAGACGACATATTTAATATTATCATCATTTCCCATGGCGATTAAAAGTGGTTTTTCCTTTAATAAATTAAATCTCCACAATAGAAGATCTTTAATATTGGTGGTGTTTATTTCCGCTAAGGTCTCTTTAGCTTTTTCAAAATTAGAGTTCATTATGTAATCAACAATATCCTCTTTTTTGTTAACATGATGCAAAAAACGGCAAGCCTGTTTCGCTTATCGAGCTACTCGATGCGACAAAAAGAGAACAACAAGCCAAACCGCCACACAAAAAAGAAAAAACAGCACCGTCAAAAGGTGCGGAAACGGAGAGATGATTATGTATTTTACGGTTGAGGAAACTAA
>CAYJFO010000166.1:0-3305 GCA_964369645.1 uncultured Oscillospiraceae bacterium
TACTCTTATTTTAATTTGTTGCGAATATCTATCAAAAATGGTATATTTATCATATTGAATTTTTGGAGGATAAACGATGACACCACAACAACAAAAAGGGGTTTTAACCGAGTTTAACGGCGCAAGGCTGGTGTTTAAAAATACAAAATTCCTTTTAATAATATTAAGAATATTATTCGTTATATCCGCCGCGGCGATGACGTTTATGCTTTCGCTTCGCGGAAACTACCTCGTTTGTATAGCTTCTGTTGTTTTATCATTTTTGATTTTTTGCTATCTTACATTTAAAAAGGATATTTTCAAAATCTTTTTTAGCGATGTTAATATTATAATACTATTCGTCTCGATTATACTTTGTTCTTCATACATTCTGCCGCTTGCCGAAGGGCTTATTATGAACCACCCCGACGAGTACGTCGCTTTCGTTGGCATAGACGTTGCTAAAAACGTCGCACGTCTTTCTATATTTGCGGTTATCGTTTTGTTTTATATATTCATAAAATGTTTTTTTGATGGCGCGAAAATTTGGTTTAAAAACTCGGATAGCGTTGAGAGACGTTTTCTTTTTGTAATGTTTGGCGCTCTTTCGGCGCTGACGATTGTTTTGTATCTTTCGACCGACGTGTTCTACCTTCCAGAATTTGGCGACAGCGTAGTCCAATATAACGTGTTGTTTTCAAACGACACGGGAGACCTTTTGTTGTCCGATGTCTACAGCGATATTAATGCCCCGCAAAACGACTTGCGACATCCGCTTTTCGCGGTGTTCTCGCTTCCGTTTTCGATGACGGCACATTTTATATCGGAGTTTTTGCTTTTCGACCGCGCCGGTTATCCCATACTAATGAACATCTTCCAGATCTTTTTGTTTACCGTTAGCATGGTAACCGTTGCGAGAATGTTGAAAATTTCGGGCGCTTTAAAGGTTTTGTTTTTGGTTGCTGTCACAGTTTCCTATCCGTTTCTTTTAAACAGCCTTAACATGGAACAATATGTTTTTTCGGTGTTTTGGCTTTTGATGTTTATATATTTTTACACCGAAGATTTAAAAGGAAAAGAGTATCTTTTTATCGCGTCGACAGGCTCGCTTTTAACAAGCGGTTATATGTTTCCTTTGTTGACAAAAAAGGGGGACAGTGTTAAAAATAAGATCGTTTCGGTCTTTGACGGAGCGGTTAAAACGTTTGCGTTTATAACCGTATTCGGTCAACTCCCTGTTTTTTTCCGTGTGTTTGAACAAGTTAACCACCTTGTTGGATTCTCGCGAACAGAGGTTACGCTTACAACAAAGATAACACAGTTTTTCGATTTCGTTACGTGGTGTTTTGTCGCTCCAAAAACCGGAATAGACGCATTGTCTGAAACGTATATATCGCTTCAAATTCTGCCGACCGAAACGTTAAACATAGCCGGCATAGCCCTTTTTGCGGTTGTGGTGTTAGGTTTTGCTTTAAACCACAAAAACAGTTTTGCGCGAATTTGCTTTGCTTGGGTTGTGTTTTCGATAGCACTTCTTGTCATAGGCGGTTGGGGGGTTGACCTAAACGATTTAATACTTTATGTTGGGTATTTTTCTTGGAGTTTTATAAGTCTTGTATATCTTTTTGTAGACAAAGTTTTCAAAAAGAACATTTATAAAATCTCTGTGATGGCTGTTTTAATTATCGTTCTTTTGTATTTCAATATAATCGGAATTATAAAGATAATCGGTTTTGGGATTGAATATTACGGGGTTTAACTATCCGCTATTTGTTGTTCGACCTTTTCGGGGAAAAACGTAAGAACAAATGTGACTACCGCGGAAACGCCAACTAAACTATAGATAATGCGCGAGATAAGTTGCATACTTCCGCCAAACATAAACGCGACAACATCGAAACGCAAAAGGCCATAGAGTCCCCAGTTTATCCCTCCGACCACAAGAATTGCAACAAAAATTTTTTTTATGATGTCCAAATATAAAACATCCTTTCTAGATTTAAATTTTGTTTTAAAAAACAGTTTTAACTTTCACCATAGGTGAAAATTATTATATACATAAATCTCTAAATATATTCAAAACATTAAAATGTTATTACATTAAAATGTTTTTACATTGAAACGTTTAGCCGTTAGGAGTGGAAAAAAGTTAATCAATGCTTTTATTCACACTCTAGCCGTTATTTAAATTGCTAATCATTGTGCTTTTTGATATACTAAAAATAAACGGCAAACATTTTTTTTAACCTAATTTAAAAGGAAAAATTTTTAGATATGCTTAACGAAATAACGATTAACGCACACGCAAAGGTTAACTTGTCGCTCGATATAACCGGTATTCGCGAGGACGGATATCACATGATGGATATGGTTATGCATTCAATAGATCTTGCGGACAGCGTAACGGTTAAAAAGACCGATAAGGCAGGAATTAAAATAATAACAAGCGCGAGGTATGTTCCAAACGACAGGCGCAACATTGCGTATAAATCGGCGGATATGCTATGTGAAGCGTATAGCATCCAGCCGAAACTTTCCATCGAGATTAAAAAAAGAATACCAACCCAAGCGGGGCTTGGCGGAGGTTCGTCCGATTCGGCGGCGGTGTTTTATGCGGTTAAAAGGTTGTATGATATCGATATATCCGAAAAGGAAATGCTTAATCTTGGAGAAAAAGCCGGCGCAGATGTGCCGTTTTGCATGGTGGGGGGCGCCGCAAGGGTTTCCGGCATAGGCGAGATAATTTCGCCGATCTCTCCGCTTTGTGACGCGTGGTTTGTCGTCATGATGCCAAGTGCGGGAAACTCGACAAAAGAGTTGTTTTCGCGGTTTGACAAAGCACAGCATTTTAAACGTCCCGACACAAAACGTGTCGCCGACGCCGTTGAAGCGGGAGACATTCCGCTGACCGCTATGCTTATGTGTAACGTGTTTGATACGTTTGAGACGAGCCACACAACGATTGAATATAAAAATCTTTTGCTTAAACACGGGGCGCTTGGGGCTTCGCTTTCGGGAAGTGGCGCGGCGGTTTTTGGGGTGTTCACAGACAGAGTTAAAGCTTTGCGTTGTAAAAATGCTCTTAACGGAAGTTGTAAAAATATATATCTTGCGCGAAGCATAGACAGGGGATTTACGATAGTTTCGGAAAAATAATTTTTTAAAACTTGAATAAACAAAAACAAAAACGCCAATTCTTTAGTCAGAAAGAAGAGGCGTTAGTTTTATGAATAAAAAACAACTTGCATTACTTTTAGGAACAATTTTTACCATAGTCGCAAGCTTGGTACAATCGAGCTTTTCGGGCGTGTTTCAACAGGTTCGCG
>CAYJFO010000167.1:0-3190 GCA_964369645.1 uncultured Oscillospiraceae bacterium
TTTGTTTGTACAATCATAATACAACCCCAAACTTCTGAGAAAGTTCAACAATTCCCCATATTTTTTAATAATTATAGAAATTATATCACATTTTTAATGAAAACACAAGTTGTGATGTAGGGGGGCAATGCTGTCAACTTAAGAAATCGTTTTAATATTTCTGTTAGAAATGCTCCCTTTGTCAGGCGTTACCGCCTGCCACCTCCCTATAAAAGGGAGGCTAACTTTGTCCTCATCTTTGAGGAGGGTGCCAACCGCAGTTGGCGGGAGGAGTTATTTCGAGGATAATCTACAAAGTATCTCCTCATGTTTTTTCTTAAGTTGACAGCATTACTATTAACTATTAATTGTTAACTCCCAAATTTCCCCCTCGCTTGTTGACTTTACACAAAATAGGGTATAATATTAAAACCTAGGAAATATATAAAAAACATTCCATCTTTTGGAGGAAAAATGAACGGTAAAAAATTAACGAAAGCAAAGGCTGTTATTATCTCTTTAATAGCTACAGTCGTGATAGGGTTTGGTTATTTCTATCTTAACCTTCCTGCCATCAACCTGCAATCGGAAGAGTTCTACGGATATATATTCATGCTAATTGCAGTGTATGTTATATCCATGATGCTTCTTTCGGGTGTGTTGATGATGAAAGACCCAAGAGGATATTTTTTGTTTGTTAAAAGCAACTGTAAGATTCCCGCTATTATTCTTGCGGTGTTTGTGTTGATAAACATAGGCGGTGCAATAATTTCGGCGGAAATTTTCCGTGCAAATGACTACCACAACCTTTTAACTGTTGAAACTGGGGATTTTGCAAACGATGTCGACGAAATTTCATACGACAAAATCCCAATGGTTGACGAACAATCGGCAGTTCAACTAGGCAACAGAAAACTAGGCGAATTGTCTGATATGGTCAGCCAATTTTCAGTTTCTGGCAACTACACACAGATTAACTTCGACAGCACACCTGTCCGCGTTACCTACCTTGAATATGGCGATTTCTTCAAATGGCTTGGCAACAGAAGCGATGGTATACCGGCTTATATGTATGTCGACATGACAACACAAGATGTTGACGTCGTTCGCCTTGAAGACGGTTATATGAAATATTCCCCAAGCGAGCTTTTTGGCAGAAACATCTATCGTCATCTACGTTTTCAATATCCCACTATGATGTTTAATGCCATTCATTTTGAAATAGATGAAGACAAAACACCATATTGGATAGCACCTACTGTCGAAAAGACTATCGGACTTTTCGGCGGTGTGGACATTTCGGGAGCGGTTTTGGTTAATGCAATTACCGGTGAATCGATACACTATGCAATAGAAGATGTCCCAAGTTGGGTAGATAGAGTTTTCTCGGCTGACCTTATAATGCAACAATATAACTACCATGGGCGTTATGTAAACGGATTTTTAAACTCGATATTCGGCCAACAAGAGGTTACTGTCACAACAGAAGGGCATAACTACATCGCACTTAACGACGATATCTATGTATATACCGGCGTTACGTCGGTTATGGCGGACCAATCCAACATTGGGTTTATCCTCACAAACCAACGAACAAAAGAAACACATTTCTACGAAGCCGCAGGCGCCACCGAAGTTTCGGCACAAAGTTCTGCCGAAGGCGTCGTTCAACATCTTAGATATCTTGCGACGTTCCCACTCCTTTTAAACGTCGATGGCCAACCAACCTATTTTATGGCTCTTAAAGACAACAGCCAACTTGTCAAGATGTATGCAATGGTTAATGTCGAGCAATATCAGATAGTCGCAACAGGGACAACTGTCGAGGAATGCGAGATGGAATATCTAAGGCTTCTTCAACAAAACAATCTAAGCTCGGGCGATTCAGGCGAAGATCAACCCCAACCAACAACTCAAGATGTCGAGGGGGTTATCGACGACCTACGTTCGGCAGTCATCGAGGGTAACACGTACTATTTCGTAAGCCTTGAAAACTCAGATGTATACTTCTCGCTTGTTGCTTCATTTGAAAGCGAAGCAATAGTTGCCGACATTGGGGACACGGTTAAAATAACGGCAAGCTCTTTTGAGGACGATCAAAAAAGCGTCATGGCACAAAGCCTTATGATAGTTGAAAAAGCCCCCGAACCGATTGAAACAGCGCCAGATGTTGAACCGGAAACGCAAAGTATCGACAACGAATAAAAAAGATTAGTATAAAAAATGGACACGGCAAGCCGTGTCCATTTTTTTCACTTTTTTCGTTTTGTTGTGCGATATCTACAACTCATATCTAAGTATCATGGCGTGCATTTTTCGGTCTGCTATTTGTGTTGCAATCTTTGTGTAAAAATTCAATTTCTTGCGTAGTTCCTTTGAAACACCGCCATAAAAACCATTTGCAGATATAAATTTTATATCTGCTTGCTTGGCAAATTCTTTTGGATCGTTTATGAAAAAATACATCATCGCGTCTTTGTTGCCCGTCTTTTGAACATATTTGTTTACATATTTTATACCAAATTCATCGGTAATATCGAACAGAATCTCCGCTCCGGAAAACTGCTTTTGTAACTTTGCAATAAGCGCTAGAACCTCTTGTTCTTTAAAATATTGGAACACTCCCGCCACAACAAAAATTGTCGGGACTGTACAGTCCATATGCTGTGAAAAATCAAGTTCGTTTGCGTTTCCTGAAACAAAAGTTTCATTTGGAAGTATTCCTAAAACCATTTCTCTATTTTCGATAACAAAGGGAAAATCAACTTGATAAAAATGTGCTTTATCGCAAAGACTGCTCAACCTAAACGCCATTGTTTCAAACCCACAGCCGATACAAACTACGTTGGATTTCTCGTTTTTCAAAACAAATTCAGATACGATTTTATCCATGTTAACCGCCCTTGAAGCAGACCCCATCATAGCGTATTCGCTACTTTTTTCTGTAATAACGTTTTGAGGTATGACGGTTTCAAGGCTTAACGCTTTTTCGTCATAGAAATATTCTGGAAATCTTTTCGAGATGTATATGCGCGCCATTAGGGGGATAAATAAAGTATCGGGAACTCCACTTAGTTTTTTGTTATCCATTATTCAATCTCCGTTTCAATTTTTATTATAACAGAACCCAGTTCATGCTCTCGGTTTGTAATCTTATCATATTTTCGTAATCAGAAGATTTTTTCAAGAGTTCGCTGTGTGTTCCTTCTGC
>CAYJFO010000168.1:0-3165 GCA_964369645.1 uncultured Oscillospiraceae bacterium
TCAATCGGAACTTAACACGGTTTATGACCACGAAGGTTTTTTGCAATCGACGAGGGCGCAAGCCGACATGTTCAGCCAGATATCGATATTTAAACCAAAAGAGAACGAACCGCAAACTTTTGAAACACTTAACACCGAAAAGACGGCGGCGGCGTATGAACAGCTTTTGCAAAGCAACATCGAAATAAATTTCTACCCGCAAAAAGGGGTTTTAACCGCTATTGATTTTTTCTATACCGACGTGTTTATACTGATGTTCATGCTTCTAATTTCGGGACAGATTATAAACAGCGAACGCGAAAGCGGTATGCTTTACTATATCCGTTCTACCCCAAAAGGGAGGCTTAAAACCGCCATTTCAAAGATTGTTACGCTTTGGATCTCGCTCTTTGTCGTTTTGATCGGTCTTTATGGAACAAACCTCTTGTATTGTCAGCTAAGCTTTGGCTTGGGCGACCTTTCGCGCTCTATCCAATCGCTTCCATTCCTGTTCCGCTCTACAATGCCTATTTCGGTTTTAGAATATCTCTTTATCTTCATCTTTGCAAAATGGTTTGTAACGGCAGTGCTCGGCGTCTTTATCATGCTTGTGATACTGCTTTTCAAAAAACTTGTGTATGGCTTTGGCGTGTCGATTGCGGTTCTCGGCTTGCAACTGCTCACAAGGATTTTGATTAATCCGTTAAGCGAATTCAACGTAATTAAACACGCAAACTTCATAAGCTTTTTAATGGTCAACGAATGGCTTGGAAGTTATCGAAACCTTTATTGGTTCGACAAACCTGTCGAGATGTTGAACGTCGTCTTGATAAGCTCAGGCGTTTTTCTCGTCCTGTCAGTTGTGGCGTTTGTTGTGTATTTTTCAGTCGCTTTTATCTCGCCGGCAAAGACTAGTGCAAAAAAACGCTCGCAAAAACTTAAACATACTTCTGTTTTAAAAGAGGAGATTTTTAAGATAGTGCTTTCAAGCGGAGCGGTGCTTTTAGTTATTGCCTTTTTGGGATATCAGATATACACAGGGATAACAAGCGAGAGCTACATAACCCCTGACGAGATATACAAGCGACATTACATCGATCCGCTTGCCGGACGATACACCGAGGACAAATATCTTTGGCTTGTAGAACAAAACGAGGAGTTCGACGAAAGCTACGAGATGGACAGGAAAAGCGCAAACGGCGAGATATCGGAAAATCAATATTTTATGTATAAAAGTCAAAACTTCGCGCTCTACAGTCGTCGAGATGCATTTGAACAAGTTATCCATTCCGACATACCGTATATACTTGAAAACAAAGGCGCCCAGTTTGTAAACGAAACGGGGTATATGATTTTATACGATCTTTATGACAACAAAACAACGCTTATGATGACCATTATTTCGTCGCTTTTGATTTCGATCTGTCTTGCCGGCGTTTTCTCGACCGAAAAACAAAGCGGTATGGAACGCATCTTGAAAACCACGCCTCTCGGAAAGTTCAAGGTCAAAAAGTCAAAGCTTGCTATTTCGTTTACCATAGTTTTAATCGTTACGGTTTCGACCTTTATTCCGCAGTATGTCCAAGTCGTTCGCGACTATGGATTGCCGGCATTTTTCGCCCCTATAAAAAGTATGCGAATGTTTTTTGATGTTCCAAACTTTATGACGTTTTTTTCGTTTTCGGTTATATCATTTTTATATCGCCTCGTCGGAGGAACGCTTGTGGCGACGACAACGCTTTTTCTTTCAAGCAAAACAAAACGCTTTTTAACCGTCGTTTCATTAAGCATAATCTGCTTTGCGATACCGCCCCTTTTGACTCTGTATGGAGTGCATAACATGCGTTATCTCGGGGTGTATCCCCTGTTCCATTTTACGAAGTTTATAACCGAACCTTTCGGAGTTTTATTTTTAATTTTTTCTTTGCTTTGCGCTTTGTTTTTTATTATATTTTTCGCTATGATGTTGTTTGAGTTTGAAAAGGATGATTTTGTGAAGATTTCAGAACATCAACACGACCAACAATCCGTCTGATGATAAAATGACAAAAAAGAAACCGAGAGGACAAAATCCCCTCGGTTTTTTTTATCTCTATTTCTTTTTAGAATATTTTTTTCGATATACAAAACGCATAAGCTTTTTGTCGATAAGCGAAAGTTTGCTTTTCACACTATATTTTTTTGTACCAAGAAAAGCAACAAGGTTTTTTTCGACCAACGTTAAAATCGCGGTCACGTCCGAAACGTCGTCCGACAAAGCGAAAACTCCAACATCTTTAACTATAACAGCGTTTCGTTTTTTTGTGGCTTTTATAACATCGCTTATGTTTTCGCCCGACACAATCTTTATATCTTCGCCGACAATCTGGGCGAAATCGTCCAAAACAGCATCGACTTTGGCAATGCTGTCGACATTGACAACCTTTTTGGCTTTGGCAACTTTGTTGACATTGGCGACATTTGCGCAAAGTTTTGAAACTTTTCTTGTCACGTCGGTGTCTCGATATCCAATAAAGCTATACTCCGGATACGAAACTGCAAGTGATTTTTGAACAGCTTCAATCTTTGAAAGTTCTGTTTGATTTTGTCCTAGCTCTTTTTTTGTATCAACATCATCTGTCATGAAAGTATAAAACATTTTATCATCTCGCCACAAAACAGACGCCACACAACTTTCACAAAACAGAAAATCTAAGTACGCGGTTTTACACACATCTTCAAGGGTAACGGCGCGCAAAAACGCCTGTTCCATATCGCCCCCGACAAGCAACGCTCCATGTTTTTCAAGCAAGACGGTTTTACAGCCCGCTCTAAGTTGGTCGTTTACGTTGGACGCGAGTTTTTTTGTTCCGGGCAGGGCGTATCTCGCAAGCTTTATATCGCCCAAAATTTCTTTTTGCTTTTCGTCTTGAACTATCCTATTAAAACCCGCAACCGTTATACAAGTAGCATACGTTTGGTGGGTGTGTATAACAAAATTTGTGGCTGGGTCGGCTTTAAAAGCATATGCATGAACCCCTTTTTCGCTAGACGGTTTAAAGTCGCCTTGGTGCTCTAGCGTTTCGATATCGACAACCACGATGCCTTGTTCATCTAGTCTTTCGTAATCAATTCCGCTTGGGGTTATGGCGAATTTACTGTCGTCAATTCTACAACTAACGTTGCCCCATGTGCGCGACACAAGAC
>CAYJFO010000169.1:0-3130 GCA_964369645.1 uncultured Oscillospiraceae bacterium
GAGTTTTTAGGACAAGTTCCTTCCAACTTAAGTGAGCTGTCAAAACTTTTTCTAAGCTCGGACATGTATGTCAACGGCCCGCCGAGATAAACGACGTTACCCGCTATCTCTCTGCCTTGGGCCAAACCGGTTATGGTTTGGTTAACAACCGAATAAAAGATACTAGCGCAAAGGTCTTCTTTTTTTGCACCTTGATTTAAAAGCGGTTGTATGTCGGATTTTGCAAAAACTCCACAGCGCGAGGCTATCGGATAAAGTTTTTGGTGATCCTTTGCGTATTCGTTCATGTCGTCTGGGGATATGTCGAGAAGCGTCGATATCTGGTCGATAAAAGCGCCGGTGCCTCCGGCACAGCTTCCATTCATTCTAACCTCTAGCCCAGAAGATAAAAACAATATCTTCGCGTCCTCGCCGCCTAGTTCAATGATAACATCGGTGTTGGGGCTTAAAAGGTCGGCGGCAACTTTTGTTGCAAAAACCTCTTGCACGAACGAGATGTTTAAATCATCGGCAAGCCCCATGCCCGCCGAGCCGGTAATCGCAACCGAAAGTTTTGATATATCGGGGAACTTCTTTTTGACATCGCGAAGACATTCAAGAAGCTTTTCGGTTATTTTTGAATAATGCCTCTCGTATGATTTATATAATAATTCATTTTGTTTTGTTAAAACCGCAAACTTAATCGTGGTTGAACCTATGTCTATTCCAAGTTTCATGTTTTTTTCGTTTGCCCCCATTTGCCTTTGTTGGCTTTAAGCGGAAAGTTTGGATATAATAATCCATGTTAAAATATCTTTAAATGCCTATTTGATACATTATTATACAACAAAAAAAAGTAGCCTTCAACGGGATTGAAATCTTTTGGTTTAGGTTATATAAAAAACTAAAACCAAACAAAATAACTGGTTATTATCACAACGTAATAACTAAAATGTTGTGATAAAAAAATTTAAAAATACTAAAAAAATTAAATCAAAAAACACACTCAAACGATATCGACCGTTTAAGTGTGTTTAAAATTAAACTAAACCGTGTTTAATAGTTGTGTTGTCGTTAAGGTTAAAAAAATCTTAAGAGACATTATGGTCAAAACAGTTGTTTTATGCTATTTAAATCTCGCTTAAAGCTTTAAAGCTGTCTTTTAAATTGTCATAAAGGCCGACATATATTTTGTAGAAATCTTTGTATTTTTCGCTGTTTTGTTCTGTCGGTTCTATCCTTGTTTTAACTTTAATCATCTTGTCGCACGCAGATTTAATGTCGGGATATATTCCGCTTGCAACCGAGGCGAGAATTGCAACTCCAAGTGCGGGGCCTTCGTCGTTTTGCAAAGTAACTACTGCGGTTTCGTATAAATCGGCGAGCATAGAGCGCCAAATTTCGCTTTTTCCGCCTCCTCCGCAAGCGTACATCGTGTCAAACGAAATCTCCATATCTTTCATCAACTCAAAGTTTTGTTTTTGCGAGTAAGCAACGCCTTCCATAATCGAACGAAGCATGTGATATTTTGTATGAACACCCGAAAGACCAAAGAACACACCGCGTGACTTTTCATCCAAAATCGGGGAACGCTCGCCCATTATGTATGGAAGGAAAATCAGTTTGTTTGAACCAATGGGGATTCTTGCAACGCCTTGGTCGATAATTTGATATGTGTCTTTGCCAATATGTTCTGCGATTGCAACTTCTGCGCTACAAAGGTTATCTTTGAACCATTTAAGCGACATTCCGGCGGCAAGGGTACAGCTCATAACGGTGTATGCGCCGGGTATTGCGGAACAAAATGTATGTACTCTACCTTTAATATCTATTTGGGGCGCGTCTGAATGAGCGAAGATAACGCCCGATGTTCCTATAGTTGTGAATGCTTTTCCCTTTTCGATAACCCCTGTGCCAATAGCGGCAGAGGCGTTGTCTCCCGCGCCGTAGCATACAATTGTTCCTTGGCTAAGACCGGTTGTTTCGGAAGCTTTCGCGGTAACGGTTCCGGCAACATCGACCGATTCTCCGCAATCGGGGAACATCTCGCGGTTAAGGCCGAGTTTTTGTATGATCTCGTCCGACCATTTACGATTTTTAACGTCAAACAAGTTTGTTCCAGAGGCATCTGAAACGTCGCCGCCGTATTCGCCCGTTAACATAAATCTGATATAGTCTTTTGGGAGAAGTATCTTTTTACATCTTTTATAGTTTTCGGGTTCGTTTTTCTTTACCCACAAAACCTTTCCGGCTGTAAATCCCGTAAGCGCCGGGTTTGCAGAGATTTCAATTAATTTTTCTTTACCGATAGTCTCGGTTATCTCGGCACATTCTTCCGTTGTTCTGCCATCACACCAAAGAATAGCGTTACGGATAACCTTTCCGTCTTGATCAACCATAACAAGTCCGTGCATCTGTCCCGAGATTCCTATGCCTTTAATGTCGGAAGGGTTAACTTCGCTTTTGCTTAAAACTTGTTTTGTTGTGGCTACTGCCGCTTCCCACCAATCGTTAGGGTCTTGTTCCGCCCAACCGTTTTGGGGTTGGATAAGGTCGTATTCGACGGTTGAGCTTGCTATTTTTTTTCCTTCGCTGTCAAACAAAACCGTTTTTGTTCCGGACGTTCCAAGGTCGATACCTAAAATATATTGCATATTACTATATTTACCTTTCGTTGTTTTTTGTTTTATGTATTTTGCATGGCGACACAAAATGTTGCTTTGTGCCGCCATTAACTTCAGTTGTTGTATATTTTGTGATTAACCGAACATAACCGTGTTAAGAATGCTTTGGAGGTTTTCTTGTCTGCCCGAACCGGGAAGATCAATCGTTCCTTTTTTCTCGGCATATTCAGCAAGTTCTTCAAGCGAGGTTTCGCCCGCAACAATCTTTGCGCCGATTCCGCTTTGATAGCTTGAATATCTTTCTTTTGCAAATTCTTCAATTCTTCCGTCGTTCATGAGTTTTTCAACATTTAAAAGACCAAGGGCAAACGCGTCCATTCCAAGGATGTATGCATAGAACATGTCTTCCATCGTGTAGCTGGCGCGACGGTTTTTAGAGTCGAAGTTAAGTCCGCCGTTTGTAAGGCCGCCTGCTTTGATTATCTCATACATACACATAGTTGTGTCATAGATGTTTGCGGGGAATT
>CAYJFO010000170.1:0-3092 GCA_964369645.1 uncultured Oscillospiraceae bacterium
CCCCGTGTCGCTTTGTTTAACTTTTTTTAAAGCACAAAAATATTCAAGGAAGAATCTCGCCGTAAAACCGTCGTACATTCCTTGTTGTTGGGGCATATATCCCAAAATCTCATAGAAATCGTTTCCGATTAAAGAAACTTGCTTGTCGTTCCAAACTACCGACCCGTCGGTCGGGGAAACTGAGCCCGTTATGATGTTCATCATAGAAGATTTGCCCGAGCCGTTAGGCCCTAGCAACGCATATAGTCCTTTTTCAAACGATAGGGTAACGCCGTCAAGCGCCACAACTGCGTTTTTGGAATATTGTTTTGTAAGTTTGTGTATCTGTAATTTAGACATTTTTATCCCCTTTAGGAAAAAGATAAAGCGGTGTCTTCAATATCGATAAAACTTGGCGGGCTGTTACTAGTTAACTGTTATCCATTAGCTTTTGCTGTGGCTTGAACTTCTTGATATTCATTATAATATAAAAATTTGCAAATTACAATTAAAGTAAGTGGTTTTCTGTTGCAATTTTCTATCACTTTTGAAAAATAGATTTAATCGATTTAAAAACATCATGCTATTTTTTTATCATAAAGTCGTGCTGCGTTTAAAACTACTAAAACCGAACCTGCATTATGAACAAGAGCCCCTGTTGCAGGATTCAAAACGCCCATAACAGACAAAATAATTGCGGCAAAGTTAATTACCATTGACATCGTTATGTTAAATTTAATAGAAAAAATAGTTGCGTTTGATAGTTTCTTGATATATGAAATTTTAGAAATATCGTCGCCCATGATAGCGATGTCGGCGGCATCGATAGCGATATCGCTACCCATTGTACCCATAGCAATTCCAACGGTTGCGGTTTTAAGCGCAGGGGCATCGTTAACACCGTCGCCAACCATACACACATCATTACCGTTTTTCATAAGGTTGCTTACGGCTAAAACTTTGTCTTTTGGAAGCAAAGAAGATTTAACTTCGCTTATTCCAACTTTACTTGCTATAAAATTAGCACTTTTTTCATTGTCCCCGGTAACAAGAATGGTTTTTTCAATTCCTGCCGATTTAAGGTTTGCAATAGCTGTTTTTGAACTATCTTTAATCTCGTCTGAAAGGCCGATAACGCCAATAACATTTTTTGCATTTGACACGATGATAACGGCTTTGCCTTGTTCTCTTAAATTTGAAACGGTGTTAGAAACATCATTTGTAATAATAGTTTTAGCATCGTTTTCAATTAAGGTTTCGTTACCACAAAAAATTATATCTTTGTTTATTTTCCCGACAACACCTTTGCCTACATACATATTAAATTCCGATATATCAGACACGTCGATATTGTTGTTTTTGGCATAACGTACAACTGCTTTGCCTATAGGGTGTTCCGAGCGGCTTTCAACCGACACGGCAAGAGATAAAAGCTCGTTTTCATCATAATCAAACGTTTTTACATCGCTCACAGAGAGTTTGCCGTGTGTAATTGTTCCTGTTTTGTCAAAGCAAACTGTGTCAACAGTTCCCATTCTTTCCAACGCCTCGCCCGATTTAATGAGCACACCTTTTTTGGTGGCTTGGCCTATCGCCGCCATAATCGAAGTTGGAGTTGCAAGTGCTAATGCACAAGGACAAAAAACAACTAATATAGTTACGGCACGAATCAAAGCGTCGTCGGCTCTATTTAAAACAAAAGTAAAAATTAAATATGTAACTATAGCAATCAAGCAAGCTAACGGAACAAGATAACTTGCCCATTTATCTACAATTTTTTGCGTAGGAGCTTTTTGGTTGTCGGCATCTTCAACGAGTTTAATCATCTTTTGAAGTGATGAATCTGCAAAAGATTTTGTGACCTTGACATCAACCGAACCATATCGATTTATAGTCCCTGTAAACACTTCGTCGTCAATTAATTTATCAACAGGTAAGCTTTCTCCCGTCATAATGCTCTGGTCAACAGTTGTGCTTCCGAAAACAATTACACCGTCGGCGGGGAAGCTTTCGCCCGGCAAAACCCGTATAATATCGTGTTGATTAATCTCCTTTGCGTCAACTAAAGTTTCGCCGTTTTCGGTTATTACGCGACCTTGTGCCGGAACGAGATTTAAAAGCATTTCGATGCCTTTTTTAGCTTTTTCAACCGTTCTATCCTCCAAAAGTTCGCCAATAGCCATAATGAAAGCAACTTCGCCCGCTGCAAAGATATCGCCTATATAGACGGCGGCGATCATTGCAATAGTGATTAAAAGCGGGGAGGTTATGCGCTTGTTTAAAGTATTGACAACTGCTAAATAAGCAAGAGGTATGCCCGAAATGATAAGCGACACCCACGCAGGGTTAAGGGGGAATTCAAAAGAAATCTCAAAAAAAGGAAGAATATATTCAGCAATAAAACTAGCAAGCAAAAATATACCCGAAATCCAAAGCATTGGGATAGAGTTGAGCTTCATTATATAACTTTTCATAATATCCTCCTATATTGTTTTAGAAAATTGGTTAAGAGCAGAAATCAATTTTTCAATTGTTTCGTCCTCTTTTCCGCTACTTATACCGTCAAGCACACAATGGTGCATGTGACCTTCAAGTATAACTTGTCCTGTTTTGTGAAGGGCTGACTTTATTGCGCCGATTTGAATTAAAATATCTTCGCAAGACTTATCATCATCCACCATTTTTTGAACTCCGCGCACTTGACCTTCGATTTTTTTAAGACGTTTATTAATAGCGTCAACATCCATACATTGTTTCATATTACAATTCTCCTTTATACCTATAGGGGGTATAGGTATAATATATTTGATTTCTTTTAAAAAGTCAAGTGTTTATAAAAATAAACTCCGCCATAAAGCAGAGATTAAATAAAAAAACAGTAGCTACTATTGAAGTAGCTACTGTTTTTTTATTTATGCTTATAACCTGTGAATATACACATTATCATTGCAAAAACCGCAAGGTATGACCAAAATTTATGCTGTTTCATCTTTTCGTCCCTCCGTCGATATTAAATCTTCTTTTTTCATTATAGGGTTTGCAGAAGTAACGGCTAGTGCTATAGTTGACGCGTTGTGTAGCCAAGCAGATGTTCCCGCCATTATCACGCCAAA
>CAYJFO010000171.1:0-3090 GCA_964369645.1 uncultured Oscillospiraceae bacterium
TTAACTCTAACAAACATAAATTTGACCGGACCTTTAAAGGTAAACGGTCCTGGTGGGATAAAGATTGTTCTTGTAGGCAGCAACAGTATCGACACAACAGGGTATTCGAATGTTGCAGGAATTACTGCTACCAATGTAACCATAGAAATTAACGGTTCGGGCGATTTGATGATAACTTCAGATGGACACGGAATAGATGCTTTTGCGGTGGAAACTCGTGGCGGGAATCTGTCTGTGAACTCTATGAGTGGTAATGGAATTGAGGGAGATCTTAGCGTTAATATTGGAACGCAAAGCGTTAACGTTAGGGGCGCGCTTAATTCTGTTTCCGGTATATTCAAGGTAAAAGGTGAATGGATTGAATCAGCACCTAACCCCTATAGTTATGGTACAGTGATAAATGAAGAGCAAGAGCAAGGGCAAGGGCAGCAGCAACAACCGCAACAACCGGCAGACCGCGAGAACGTTGTGTTTCAAATGAACAGCAGCCTTTCCAATCCCTCATCGCTCACGTTCACTTTCGATGGCGGATATTTCGCGAACTTCGAGGGGGTTTGGATACATGGCTTTGCAGTTCCCACATCGGCATACACCACAAGGGTAATTGACGGAGTGCTTTATATATACCTTAACGAGGACTATCTTTTCTATGTCTTGGGGCTTGCAAGGGGCGAAGAACATCTTATGCACGCCGTTTTCAGCAACGGATATGGGATAACGAAATTCACCTATTAAATTTATAAATGTATAATTGAATTTGTGGACAAAAGCTCTGTTTTCTAAAATAATAAAAAGTAACCACGAGGCATCAAAGAAATTTGATGCCTCGTGGTTTATGGTGTCAAAAAAGTAGGGCGGATACCTTATCCGCCCGCCATTGGTTGCAAAAATTATATAAACTGCTGTTGTTATAATAATTAAACGGCTAAACAGTAACAAAAAGCCTTTTTGTAGAATTGTATTTCGACAAAATGCAAAACCACAATGCAAGTGAAACATACAAAGCAGTTGATTGCCGCAGGCACGGTGTTGCACCGGATTGTTGTTTGTTGCTTGCTTTATTCGTAATATCTGCTGAGTGCTACGACTTTGCCAACCAGAACCACATCGTTTGTGATAATTGGGTCGTATTTCGGGTTTTCTGCACGCAGTTCAACCGCCGTTCCGTTTCTGTAAAGCCGTTTGACCGTCGCTTCTTCCCCAAGCAGCGCGACAACGATGTCGCCGTTGTCGGCAGTGTTGGCACACCGTGCGACAATAACGTCGCCTTCGTGAATTCCGGCGTTTATCATGCTGTCGCCCTTGACGCGAAGCGCGAAAAGTTCGCTCGAGCCGGAACGCGGGCGTTCGATAGAGATGAAACCTTCGATGTTTTCATGCGCAAGTATTGGAACACCGGCGGCAACTACCCCGAGAATTGGAACTTTGATAGCTTCGCTCCCCGAAGCAATTGCAATGTTGCGCCTTTTCCCTTTGTTGATTGTCAAAACACCGTCTGCCTCAAGTTCGTGCAAAAGCCCGTGCATCGTCGAGGTGGATTTAACTTCGAGCGCGTCGCAAAGCTCGCGGACGGTTGGGGGGGAACTAAAGCTGTTTTCGACAAGATATCTGTATAGTTTTTCCTTATTGGTCATAACTTCCTCCATATTTTTGCCCAGTTTTTTTTTGTTTGTAATCTATCATAATTTTCAGCAATTTTCTTTGTAAACCTTGCCTGCTAAAAACCTAAAATATCCCTTAAATACTGAATAATTTACAACAAACATATATTTATGAACCTATTATATCATAGACGAACATATATTTCAACATTTGTTTTTTTTGAACATCGAAGCAAAATAGCTTTATACATTTTACATTTAACAAAAAATTCATAGCGGTTTAATAGTATAAACACAACGCTTTTCTATAATATAGACATACAAATTCTACCGCAAGAGTTTGTATACATTATTCCTCCTCATTATTTGCAACCCCCTTTTTTTGATACCCGAAGCCGAATGGCTTTGGGTATTTTATATTAAACAAAAAAAAGATTGCGACGAAACATCCCGTCACAATCTTTTTTTTGTTCTGTTGGTGGTATGCTAGCAAAGATTACAATATAAACATTAAAAATAAAAATAGTACAGTAAGTAAAAAATTTCGTTTTAATATTAAATACATCGAACCAAAACCAACTCCATATAAAGCTGCTAACAATCCAACTGTGATACTGTTTTGTGTCAAAATATGTATCAATCCCCACGTAACGGCTGCTATAATACCGCCATATGGGATGTTGGATTTTTTGAACCAAGTTTCGCACGCTTTTTGAAATAATACAATTAATGTTGCCACGATAATAACTTCTGCAAAGTAATATATGTGCTGCGCTATAAAACCAATTAAGCCCGCGTTTTGATATTCGATTATAAGCTTAAAATTGCCCCAACTTAAATAGTTCAACACGATTGTTATAGCTACAAAAAAAGTAGCAATGAAATAGTTTTTCACTGAAATTTTTTCTGTACACTGTGTTAAGTTGAAGTTTAATTTGCGAATGCTTAGCTTTCTTGCCGCCATAAATAAACCTATCCACAAAACAGCGGGTATAATTCTTGATAGAACTTGAACCCAATATTCCCAATCGAAAAATGTTCCGCCAAATACAACTCCAAGTAACAACTGAGTTAAACTGTCTATTAAGACAACTATCACAAATAGTGCTACCCCAAAAATCAAATATCGCCCGCCACTTGCCTTTTTAATCTCGCTCATATAACCCTCTTTTATGCTTTAGTGACGTGAAAACTTCTTGCTTATTTTCACATCACTAAAATTTTTTTCTATCTCCAATCCTCTAGGTTTATCGAACCGCTAACCGAAGAAACCTCGATATCTAGTTTTCCGCTGCCGTTTGAGTTTGAACCGTAACTGTCGCTTACCGAACCCGAAAGGCTGTCTAGCGAGGTTTTGTATCCCGAAACACCATCAAGTTCGACCACTGATCTTCCGCTGACCGTGTCAAGCCTCACAAGTTCGCTGTCGCCGTCTGCAACGGAATAGACACTGCCGCTTACCGAGTTTACCCTCACCGTTTCAAACGGC
>CAYJFO010000172.1:0-3072 GCA_964369645.1 uncultured Oscillospiraceae bacterium
TGTATTATTAATACTGTGGTATTTAATCAATATTTGCTTTACGTCGAAGACATAAGAATTGTTTTTAGTTTTGTGTATTATAAAACATAATCTTTATCAAAGATGTTTTCGTTTACTAGCTTTTCAAATTCACAAAGGATTAATATATCATCATACACTTTTTCGGTTGTCGGGGGCTTTGTGTTTTTGAGTTGTTCGATGTTAATTATATCGATAGTTTGATAATGACTTGTTAAAAAGGGAATGAAAGAGTAACCGAAACTATCTGTAATAACAAGTATTGAATCATTTTTTGCAGTTTCAGAGTTGGTTTCTATCGTCGAAACGTTGCCGCCAAACAAAAAGGCATCATACGGCGTGTCGCTTTGAAACATAGTTTCACAGAAAGTTCCGTCTTCCCACCGCCCGTCGACAAGCGAACGAGTGTCCGAGAAATCAAAATATTCGACATAGTCATATTGTTTTATAAATGTCGGACAATGTTCATATATATCACCTAGAAAATTATTAGAACTTAAAGGCTTTGTTTCCTTAAAATCATATGGAGCGAAGCCTTTTTGCGAGCAAAATTGCGAGTATGCAAGCCACGCGCCATACGTTGTCCAATGTTTGTCCGTTTTATAATAAAGGTCGTCCTTTGTGCTGTTAATCGTAAAAAGATCGTTTATATTGATGAAGTTGGCGTTAACAGAAAGATAGATGCCGAGTTTTGCGATGAAATATCTTTGATCTACCGCGGGAGTATCATATGGAAGAAGGTCATACAACGGGACATATGCCGAGGGCACGACGATTATTGACACGGGATAGCTTGAACGAGCGGAAAATTCATCAAGATAAAAAAGGTTGGTTTTAAGTAGATTTGTGTCGAAAGATAAAAAAATCGGAAAAAGATATCCTCCTTTTCCGAAAATTATATTATCATTACTTACTTTTAATAGGGCAAACTCTGACATACGAACAATGTTTTCACAATAATTTTTAAGTAAAAAGTTTTGTCGTAAAATCGTTTCGGCCCTTAGGTCTGTAGGGTTATTAAATGCGGTTGATTTAAACAATCCAACAGACGAAATTACGCTTAAAATAACGAGTATTGCTGATGTTAAACAAAACAACGGAGATTTTTTAAACAAACCTAAAGCATCCTTTTTTAACTAAAATCTAAAATACAAAAATGGGTTGAATGTTGAATCGACAAGATAAGCTACGCTTACTATAAACAATATTAACATTAAGCTAGTGCGAATTATGTTGTTTTGTCTAACCTTTTCATAAATTTTAGATGAGGAAGCAAGAGAGAAGAATATGCCGAGAATAATTATAACTATGTAGTTTCTAAGATAGAATGTTGCTCCTATATTTGCCGCTCCGTTTGAAAGCAACGCTGTCGGAACAAACAGCTTTTGAAAGTATAACAAAAGCGAGGAAAAGTCGGTTATTGCAAAGATTGTCCAACCGACAAGTGTAATTAAGATCATGTAGAGTCTTGAGAAGATATTGTATTTGTTAAGAAAAGACATGAATCCGAGTTTTTCTATAGTTATCAAAACAAAGTAGAAAAGACCCCATATAACAAAGTTCCACGATGCGCCGTGCCAAAGACCGGTTAGCCCCCAAACGACAAAAAGGTTGAATATGTTGCGATATTTTCCACAACGCGAACCGCCAAGAGGGAAGTAGACATAGTCTTTAAACCACGTGCCAAGCGTTATGTGCCAACGACGCCAAAACTCTGTCGCGCTTCTTGAAGAATATGGAGTGTCGAAGTTTTTGGGGAACTTAAAGCCGAGAAGCGTTCCAAGACCAATTGCCATTTGAGAATATCCCGAGAAATCGAAATATATTTGAAGCGTGAATGCAAGAATTCCAAGCCACGCAAGGCCAGTTGAAATCGAGGCAAATCCTAAACTTTCAACCTCTGCCCAAAGTTGACCGATGTTGTTTGCGATTAAAACCTTTTTTGCAAGTCCTATAACAAAATCCTCGATACCTTCGTCAAATGTTTTAAGGTCAAGGCGTCTGTGTTTAAGTTCTTTATGTATATCGGAATACCGGACAATCGGCCCCGCGATAAGTTGTGGGAACATCGAGATAAACGCCGCAAGGTCGATAAGATTTTTTTCGATAGGAACGGTTTTTTTGTACGCGTCGATAGTGTATCCCATCGTTTGGAATGTGTAAAAACTAATTCCGAGAGGCAATGTGAGTTCAAGGTAGGGAATCGAAAGCGATAACAAAGAATTTGCGTTAGCTATAAAGAAATCGGTATATTTAAACACCGCAAGCATACCAAGGCTTACAACGATAGCAATAGTTAAAAATAGTTTTCTAAGTTTATCGTTTCCATCAAACTTCGCTATCAAAAGCGAACAAAAATAGTTGGTTAACACAAGCGCCATCATTATGGGGAAATATCTAACTTCGCCCCAAGAATAGAACACAAGACTAATAACCATTAAGCAAAAGTTTTTAAACTTATACGGAACAATATAATATAAAAACAAAGAAATGGGCAGAAAATAGAACATAAACAGCAGACTGCTGAATACCATATATACACCTCGCTATACTAATTTAAAATATTGTTTTATTATACAACATAATGGGTATGAAATCTATGTCGAAAATAAACAAATAGATTTTTTTACAAAAATCTATTTGTTTGGGGGAATTTCATATGTTTTTCATGTGGAGATTTCATTAATCTCCACTCTAATCACCCCGAAAGGCAACAAAAAAGTTTTGAAAATATATTGTCTTGAAAAGAACAACAAAATGGCGAGTATCGCCATTGCAAGCTTTTTGCAGTATACAGTTTATAAAGCGCAAAAAGCGGGGCGGGTTTTTAGGGCGTGTGTCGCCCTAAATCGTTTAGGGGGGATCTGGGGGGTGTCGGGGGGCGAAGTGGGGGAGAGTCGAAACTCCCCCATCGCCCCCTGACAAAAAAACGTTTGAAATTTTTATTAGAAATTAACTACAACTTTTTCAATGCAGTTTCAAGACGTTCAATTGTAAGAGATTTCCCAAGCGTTGCCGCAAGTTCAATTCCGCCACCCGGAGTTGTTTCAACCC
>CAYJFO010000173.1:0-3028 GCA_964369645.1 uncultured Oscillospiraceae bacterium
TCAACTATCAACTATCAACTATCAACTATCAACTATCAACTATCAACTATCAACTTCGATTATAGTATATATCATTCTTAACTTTTTCGCAAACTTTGTCATTTTTAAGAAATTTTATAATCTCAAACGAAAACTCAAAAACGCTACCAAGCGCGTTAGCCGTTATAAACGGAAGATCTATAACAACGTTTTTCTCACTGTAGCTTTCAAAAAGCTGTTGTTTAAACGAAGGATAAACAGTTGCTTTTTTTCCGCTTAACAAACCATGTTTATAAAGAACGGTAGCTGCGGCACAGATTGTTGCAATCAATTTTTTGTTTTCATAAGCAAAAACTAACGCATTTTTGACCTCATTGCTTTGCGCAAGGTTTGTCGTCCCGGGCATACCTCCCGGAAGCACAACGGCTTGCAGATTGTCGTCAAGCACCATCTTTGACGGAAGCACGTCGCTTTTTATCGTTATGCCTCTCGATGAGGTGACGTATTCCCCCGTTACCCCAACCGTCACAACTTCGAGTTCAGCGCGCCTTAAAAGGTCTATCGTTGTTATCGCTTCGCTTTCTTCAAATCCATCTGCTAAAAAAACATACACCATTTTTACGACTCTCCATTTCTTCCTAGTCAAGCATGAGATTCATATAAGGACTTATAGAACTCATTGATTTGTTTGAATAAAGGTTTTTCGCCATGCCGAATTTTATAACCTTTCCTTCAACTGGGAAAACCTCTGAATTAACCGGCATGTTTGCAAAAAAGCCTTTTGGGCTGTATTTTGCGCCAAGGTTACGCATAAGGGTAATTGTTGCTTGTTTTGACGTCCCAAGGCATTCTTTGATATATAATTTTTTCTTACGCACAGTAAAAACAGCGTAACCTTGTCCGGCAGTTCCTTCATAACTTGCGACGTGATCGCCATACACGAAACCGTCCTGAACAACGTTATCCAGTTGATACGGTTGCCATTCGATGTGTGGCGTGTTTAGCAACGCATTTTTTCTTATATCGTACATATGTTGTGACGTTATTTTATCTATCTCAAGGTTAAAGTCGTCTCTTGCCGCCGTCTCTAACATTCCGGGGCGAACCGAAACTTGACGAAGCCCAAAATCGGCGCGATAGCCTCTTCTGGCATAATAGTCAAAAAGATATGCTTCGCCCGGAACAAGAACCGAAAGTTGGGCGTCGCGTTCTTCCTTTGCTATTCTTTCTGCTTCGTTTAAAAGCCGTGTCATTAAACCTTTGTTTTGATATTTTTCACGCGTTGCCGCGCCATATATATAAACTCCGCCAAGTGACTCTTGGTAAAAAGAAAACTTAACCGGAAGCATTATAAGCATGGCGCAGACCATACCGTTTTGTTCAAAAAGAAGTATCTCGTTAGATTTTGCTACCTTTCCGAAAACAAAATCGATATAGTTTATCGTATCGTTAAAACTCTCGTTCCATATCTGTTTTAAAGCCGGAATGTCAACTCCTAGAGCATGTCTAATCATTTTTTTAATCCTTTAATGTAGCAATATATTTTTCCGATACAAACGCCGGATTATACGAAAGTTTTGCTTTAATCAAACCTTCTTCCCCCGCAGCGTCTTCTCGGTTTATAAGTTCAAATTTTTCCGCGTATCTCTTTGCAAAATCCCTGTTAATTATAGTATACGCTCCATTTATTTGATGAAACGCCTTTTCAATGTGTACACAGTAGGTTTTGTCTGTTATAGCTTCCCCAACCGAATACGCAACTATCTCTTTGTCACTTTCGATAAACGCCCCGTCAAACGGAAGATCGAAAAAGTTTTTGAGCGCCCTTGAAGTTGCGCAATATTCCGAACTTAAACCGTCATCGTTGTTACATCCATACGTCTTGCACCACTTTTCGTTCATCTCGATAACGGAATTTATGTTATCTTTGGTTATTTCAACAAATTTATAATCCGGATTTTCCCTTATAAACCTTGAAATGTGATTTCGTTTGGAATGATATTTTTTGCCTTTAAGCTCGATTAGGTCTTCACTGTTGTAGACATATTCTCCGTATATCTCGTCGTCCTCAAACAAAAATCTATTTGGAAAAATCCTTTCAAGCTCATCACAATCGTTCTTGCTTAGCGAAATAATACTAAAATCCTTTTTGTTCTGTTCGCTTTCGATCATCGCTTGAATAGTTTTTTCAACGTCGCTCACACCAACGGGATATAAAAACTTATTAATCGCGCTATATTTAATAACAGCGCCGTCCAAAAACTTTGCAACATGTGTGCCGTAAACTTTACCCCACATAAAGAGATTTCCAAACGTATATTCACACCCTCTGTCAGTCTCTTTCATTAGAATATTTTGAAGAAATTCTCTATCAGTTAGTTCAACTTTTTTAAATTCTAGCATATATTTAATTTTTCCCCGACAACTTCCATTATTTTTTTAGCTATCTCTTGTTTTGAAAACGGTGCGTTTCCATCATCACATTTAACGGTCAGCCAGTTTCCTTGTTTGGCGCAAAATCTCGCCGCCGTTCTGCATTTGTTTTGATATTCAATGTCGCGTTCGTGTATATCTTTTTTTTGCTCATCGCCATCATACCGCTCAGACATAAGTTTTTCGCTAACTGTTGGGCTCATATCTAGATATACCACAAGATCGGGTTTCGGTATACCCATCTTGTTGTATTCAAAATCATAAAGCCATTCGACAAAGTCGCTCCATTTTTCTTTGTCGTATTTTGGGGTTTGGAAAACTGCGTTTGATGTCGTATACCTATCCAAAACAAAAACTTTTCCATCTTTATAGTCTTTTTCCCATTCCTCTTTAAAGCTCGCAAACCTATCGACGGCGTAAAAGACCGACGAAGCATATCCGCTTACATCGTCGGGGTTGGTTCCAAACTCTCCGTTTAGATACATCTTGGCAAGAGCTCCCGACGGTTTATTATATCTTGGGAACGTAAGTTTAACCGCATCAACCCCTTGGTTTATAAGGTTTTCAAGTAAAAGCTCGCTTTGGGTTGCCTTTCCGCTTCCGTCAAGACCCTCAA
>CAYJFO010000174.1:0-2954 GCA_964369645.1 uncultured Oscillospiraceae bacterium
AGGATTTAATCCATGCGGTAGGACATTTTACAAAGAGTTTTAAAAGAAATATTAGGTTTTTAGTTCCTGTTGGGTTGGGTCTTGGCCTCTCGATTCTTACAATGAGCGGCGTAATTAAATATTCTTTTCAGTTTTATCCGTTGTTAACAGCAATGTTTTTTACCGGTCTTGTGGCGGGAGGAATTCCAAGCATCAGCAAGAGCGCAAAGCCATTTGATGTAAGCAACAGGAAGCTCTCGAATTTTTTAATATTCATTTTAGCTTTTTCCATTGTCATAGGAATGGCTATTCTTGAAACAATGCGACCAGAAACGGTTGGAGAGCTGCAAAAGCTTGATTTTGGCTCGGCAGTTTCGTTTATACTTGTAGGGATAATAGTTGCGGGAACGATGATTTTACCTGGGGTTAGCGGCTCGCTATTGTTGATGCTTCTTGGACACTATGATAACATACTCGCGGCTATCGTTTCGCTTGCAACGTTTAAAGATTTTTTATATAACTTCACAATGCTTTCGCTATATGGTATCGGAATTTTAATAGGTCTAATAGGAATGGCTCGATTAGTCGAATTTCTTTTTGCAAAGTTTCGACAAAAAACCCTTTTTGGGGTTTTGGGGTTTATGTATGCTTCGGTTTTATCGGTTCCTATTGTTTCGTTACACGACGCTGATTTCACAATAGATATAGGTTCGGTTGTAATTACACTTGTACTTTTTGTGTCTGGGTTTATACTAGCTTATAAACTAGGCGACGAAAGTGACAAATAAAAAAACATAAACAGATAATTAAAACGGCGCGGTTCAGAAGTTTTCTTGAACTGCGCCGTTTTTTTATGTCAGTTTAATTTTATTTAAAATCGTTTGGAGTTAGCTGTTAAATCGTTTTTTCATCTCGGTTTTTAAAGGTTTGTCTACAAATAAATACAATCCAATTGCAATTATGACACAACTTAATATAGATATTAACGCGCCCCAACCGTAATTATAAAGGTTAAATATAAAAAGTGGTATCGACGTGAAACTTATTGCAGTTACCGTTAGAAGATATCCGAAGTATTCAGAAAAATGGCCTTTGTTCCTAATTGATAAAAAGGTTAGGTAAAGCAGAAAGCCAAGTGTTAAAAAGGGGAAGACAAAGTCGGTAGACCAAAAGCGCATACCTGTTGAATAATCAATTACGACTACAAGGGAACTTATCAGTATATAAGTGTAAACAACTTTGGAACCATATCTTTTTTTATTGGTTTTTATTAACATGTAAAAAGAAAAACTACAAATAACGGCACATGAAACGATAATCGACCATATAATGTCACCTTTGTCATAGGTAAATATATTAATATAAATACAAACGATTATAGACACTGCTGCTATGAAATGGGGGATGTTGTTTATTGGCGAAAATTTGTTTGATATTTTTTTGTATTCTGGAAATTCAACATACGTTTTGCTTGTTTGTTCCATTTGTGCTTGGCAAAGAGGGCAGAGCGTTTCGCTTTCAAAGACAAATACATTACAATTATCACATCTATTCATAATCATCCCCCCACATGTTGGAATAAACGGATACAGAAGCCCCGGTTATCATAACTAGTGAACTAAAAAATTCTTGCATTAGCCCAGAATCTTTAATGTTTCTAGTAAAGTTGACACTTAGTTTGTCCTCAAACGAACAAATTCCACAGTTAATAGGTTTTTTAGCAGTAGGATATAGAAATATTTCGGTGTGTTCGATGTATTGTTTGATTCCGTCTGGAAAGTTTATTGGGCCTAGATTTGATATTGACATGGTTTTTTTTATATCATCTATAAAATTATATCCAATAGGAACAATTAGGTTTTTAAAGATAAGTGGAGTATACCTTGAAAAAACATTTTTGGAAATGTTAAGTTTTTTAACCGAGCTGTCAATAAGGTGTTCTTGGTCACTGGCTGATTTTAACTGTTCACTAACGATGTCAAGAAGCTTTTTAAACGTAATATCGTTCGACATGGTACATCCAACACTTATCACACCAAAAAAATTCTTTAACGTTTTTGAGTCAAACAGTTTTCTAAGATTTACCGGAACCGCAATAATTATCGGTTTTTTATCGGTTGATTTTTTTTGCATACTAACATAGATAGACATAATCATGTTTGCTGTCAACAATGCAGTTATGCTACAGTTGTTCTGCTTACAGTATTGTTTAAGTTCATTCACCGAAACGATACCAGTTATTACGCTGTTTCCTTTTCGTCTAAAACGTTTTCCCGTTATCAAGAATGAATTTTTAGAAGAGATATCTTTTTTTTGTTTTTTGCGTTTAATCTGTGCGTTGCCAAAATGTTCAATGAAGCTGTCGTCGTCGTTTGTGTCGATTTCGTTAAACAAAAGAACTTTTCCTTGATGGTCTACATCTCCGTGTTTAATACATAGGTAGTAGTAAACTAACGATTTAAGATACTCGATAACTCCGCTTCCGTCGGTTATCGAATGGAAAGCTTCTACAGAAATTCTGTTTTTATAATATAAAACTTTTATTATATAGCCTTTGTTTTCAAAAGAAAGTATGTCGTTACAGGGGGATTTTTTTTCTTTTGCAACGGTGAAGTGGATGTGGTTTTTATCAAAGTAATGCCAGAAAAAACCTCTTCTTAGTCTTAAAAAAAACAGAGAATACCTTTCATATACCATGTTAACCGCAAGTTGTAAGATTCTTTTATCAATCTCTTCGTTTAAAACTACCGATAATCTGTAAACAGATGAGTTGTTTTTGCTTCTTACCGAAGGAAAGAGTTTTGCAGCGGCATCAAGTTTGTTGTAGTTTTCCAATTTATTCGCCTTTCTATAAATTCACCACATGGTGAATTTTAGTCTTGATTATTTATTATAACACAAAATCAATTAGTTAAAATTAAAAATACAGAAATACAACGATTTTTGCACAAACAGTGCAAAATGACGAACGAAGT
>CAYJFO010000175.1:0-2916 GCA_964369645.1 uncultured Oscillospiraceae bacterium
ACAAACATAACAACACAAGCTTTAATATTAATATTCTCTAATAACTTAATAAAAACATTTTGTTTTGTTTTATTTTCCATATATACTCCTCACTTTTCCGTAAAAGGATAATAAACATAGTATGGCGCCAACATACATATCCTCGGCGTTTTTCTTAGTTGTTTTTTTTCTTTACGTTGACGACGTTTCAAAAAACTTATTTTGTCTCAACTTGTTCAACATTTAATCCGACGCTTTCTTTGCCGTAATATATCGCTATGCCTCCGTTGGGCCAATCCCATTTGTTTGCAACAAGTGTTTCGCCGCCAAAAAACGCAGAGGTTTCTTCGATAGGATCGAAAACGGGGTTTAAAATCGTTTCATCGTTTAACACGGATGTTCTGTGATCCATCTCTTGTTTGTATGCAATATGTACACCCCTGCTAATCTCATCGACAGCGGTTATCGTTGTTGAATATTCAAAGTAATCAGACCCGAAAAACAAAATTCCGCCCAAAGCCACGGTCGAACAAAAAATTACTGCTATCTTTTTTACGTATGATGGCGCATTATCAAAACTAATCTCTAACAATTTAATCTGTTGAAGCCATCCTAGTGCGTAACCATAAACAACAATAACCGTCAATACAAACACGGCGTATATAACGTTAGTTACTCTTCCGTCGCCGTAATAACCCATTCCATGATAAGGACCCGCAAGCATTCCACACACCAACATAAAATGTGCTAAAAATAACATGATCAGTTTATAAAACTTAAACCCCAACATATTTTTTGTTATTCTTAAAGCAAATGGAGTTAGAATTAAGAGAAACAAAAAAAACGAAACATTAAGCCACGAGAAAGCCGAAGCAAAATAACCTGTTGCACTTGCGACTATAGTTCTTGTTATTGAAGGTTCGAGAAAAAAAGCCTGTCTATTTGCGTTTCCAGGCGCAATATACATAATAATAAACCCGATAACCGCGGCAACTATTGGGAAAATCAGCGGTATACATTTACCTTTAGCTTTATCAAAAACCAGTATATATCCAACCATTAACCCCATAAACAATATATTAAAAAAAGCCACCGGAACGCTTCCGCCAGAAATAAATAGCGCCACAAGCGAAGTTAAAACAATTGTAGATGTCTTAGAGTTTCCGTTATGTTGTTCAATTAAAACCGTTAAGTTAATCATTGCTATCGCAAGAAATCCAATATAAGTGAACGCTCCGTTAAACCAAAACATCCCTTCTCTCGGACTTGGCATTGTTTGAAAAAAATAAAACCAGATCACAAGACTTAAAAAAAACACTGTTTTTTTATCCACATTAATAAGTTGTAACAACCTTTTACCGGCAAACAAAAAACCAAATAAACAAATAGCAATCATTATAACCGGTGTCAAAAAATAAAGCTGTTCACCAAAAACACCGGGTTGCAACGCCGAGACAAAAGTTGCGCTATACATTCCCTGCCAACTACTGTAGTAGTGAACCACCGTGTCCGAGGCAGCTTTTATATAGTCAATTGGATTAAGCGACCCTGTTTCAACAACCGCCTTTGTTCTGCTTCCAAAATCATAGTCATCGACAGACGGCGAAGAAAAAAAAGAAAGATAAAGCACCGGAACTGTAGACAAGACAATCAACAAAATGATGCATTTTTTCACATTAACCTTCTCTATTATTTTTATTATCGTTTCAACAGCCATTTTAATCCTCTATATATACATTATATTTTACTTATTAACAACTCAATACCCAGCTAATTTTACACTTTATAATAAAATATGTCAATCAAAACAAGACGCTCTCATTGACCTTTAAAATACAAAAAACAAATGTTTCGCAAAATAACTATTGCATTTTTTTTATTTTAGTGTTAATATAAATATCAATATGATAGAGGCGCGAAGTCGAATAGGTATGCAAAAGCCGGCAGGCAACGACGGCATATCCGAGGCACCTTCGCCGAATTGTATTTTTGGGCACAAAGATACAATGGGGTAACGGAGAATATCCGTTACACTGTCTGCAAAAATTGCAGGGGGGCTATCTTGTTTGCTTGATTGTTTAAGCGGCGGGAATGGTTTCTTGCCGCTATTTTTATTACATTTTTATAAAATCGGAATTAGTACTCGTCGTTAAATAAAACATTGATAGGTATAAGCCGAAACACGAAAGGAATGATTTTTTATGGGCGTTGTCCACAAATACGGAGGAAGTTCTGTTGCAACGGTTGAAAAGATTAAATCAATTGCAAAACACATTGTCGAGATAAAAAATTCCGGCGAAGATATAGCTGTTGTTGTAAGTGCTATGGGAAAGACAACAAACGAACTTATAGCGACGGCAAAAGAGATTTCTCAAAACCCGAACGCGAGAGAGCTGGACAGCCTTATGTCGATAGGCGAACAAAAAACGATTACGCTTCTCGCAATGGCTATACACGAACTCGGTGTTCCGGCGATATCTTTAACAGGATTTCAATGTGGATTTTTAACCAACAACAACCACAACTACGCAAAGATAGTCGATATCGACGATAAACTTCTTAAGAAATATGTTGCCGAAGGTTATGTTCCGGTAATCGCGGGGTTTCAAGGAATTGACCAATACAAAAACATAACAACTCTCGGGAGAGGCGGTTCCGACACAACGGCGGTAGCTATTGCCGCAAAACTCGGGTGGGACTGTGAGATATACACCGATGTTGACGGAATATACACCGTCGACCCGAGGATTTGCCCCAAATCAAAAAAACTTTCCGAGATTACATACGACGAGATGATGGAGATGGCGTCGCTCGGCGCAGGGGTTCTTGAAACACGAAGTGTGGAACTTGCCAAAAAATTTGGGGTTAGGTTACTTCTTGCACAGTCGCTTGAAAAAGACAAAACGAAAGGTACATATATTATGGAACAAACAAACT
>CAYJFO010000176.1:0-2889 GCA_964369645.1 uncultured Oscillospiraceae bacterium
TTATCTCGCTTACATATAACGGATGTTTGAAACTAACCCCTAAACCTTTTCGTTGTCCTTGTGTGTAACATTCCACCCCGTCGTGTGGCTTTAGCTTTTCTCCGGTGTCCAAAACAAAGCAACCTTTTTTTCCAAAAACGCCACGCTCCTTTAAAAAGCCGGGATAGTTGTTATCAGGAATGAAACAGATTTCTTGGCTGTCCGGCTTGTCTGCCGAAGCTAAGTTAAGGCCTTTCGCAACGTTTCTGACTTGTGGTTTAGACAGTCTTCCAAGAGGAAATACAACGCGTTTTAAAATCTCTTGCGGAAGTGACGAAAGCATATAACTTTGATCTTTTTCTATAAAATCAGAAAAACTTAAAACGGAAAAACCATCCATTTTTTTTATATTTGCATAATGTCCTGTCGCAACTTTGGTTATGCCAACGCTGTCGGCAAAGTCACACAAAGCTTTAAACTTAACATTAGGGTTGCAAACGATACATGGGTTTGGTGTCTTTCCGCTTGCATAACATTCGCAAAAATAATTCACGACATATTGTTCAAACCGTTGTTGCATGTCGACACAAAAAAACTCGACACCCAAAGAGTTTGCAACTTGTCGCGCGAGTTCAACTCCGCTTGTGTGGTGTTTCGACATAACAAAATATACCCCAACGACGGTGTATCCGTCCTTTTGGAGTATATCGGCGGCGACAGAGCTGTCAACTCCGCCGCTTAGCGCCAAAACTATCTTTTTTTCTTGTGTTAGATTACCCATGACTGCAAACGTCACATTGAAGCTTTTTTGCCCCGAGTTTGGTTTCAGGGTCGATGCCTTTTTTTGTGTAATAATCGGTCAGAGCTTCTTTAATCGCTTGTTCTGCAAGCACAGAACAGTGTATCTTTTCGCTTGGAAGTTCGTCGAGCGCATCGATAACCTCTTTGTTTGTCAGGTCAATCGCCGTTTGTACCGGCTTTCCTTTAATCATCTCGGTAGCGACCGAGCTAGTAGCGATAGCCGCGCCGCAACCGAACGTTTTAAACTTAACATCGGTTATCGTGTCGTCTTCTATTTTAAGATACATCTTCATGATGTCGCCGCATTTTGCGTTTCCAACTTCGCCAACGCCGTCCGCGTTTTCGATTTCCCCGACGTTTCTCGGGTTTGAAAAATGGTCAAGAACCTTTTTACTGTACATAATATATATTATTCCTTTCGCCTTTCAACCACAAACCGTGGTTGTATTATATGTTTTCTTTTTTTATTTTTTCCCAAAGCGGAGACATCTCGCGAAGACGTCCCACTATTCTTTCGAGGTTTTCCAAAAGATAATCTACGTCTTCTATAGTGTTGTCCTCGCCAAATGTCGTTCTAAGCGAACCGTGTGCAATTGCGTGGGGAAGGCCTATAGACAACAATACGTGGCTAGGGTCGAGCGACCCCGAGGTGCACGCCGAACCGGACGAAGCCGCAATTCCCGCCATATCGAGCATCAACAAAAGTGCCTCGCCCTCGATACCTTCAAACGAAACGTTTGCATTTCCGGGAAGGCGTTTTTCGCGGTCACCATTTAGGTGAACCCTTTCAAGTTTTAATATGCCGTCAAGATATCGCTCGCGTAGCATTAAAAGATGAGCGTTTTTTTGTTTGAGTTTTGACAGTGCTTCTTCTACTGCGACGCCAAGCCCAACGATGAACGCGACGTTTTCTGTTCCGGCGCGCTTTCTGTTTTCCTGTCCGCCGCCATCCATAAATGTGTCAAGAACAACGCCTTTTTTGACGTACAAAGCTCCTATGCCTTTTGGGGCATGGAGTTTGTGTCCCGAAAGCGAAAGCAGGTCGATGTTTTGAGCGACAACGTCTATCTCAACCGTGCCAACCGCTTGAACCGCGTCGGTGTGGAACAATACTCCTTTTTTGCGACAGATAGCCCCTATCTCGGCTATCGGTTGAACCGTTCCAATCTCGTTGTTTGCATACATTATAGAGACTATCGCGGTGTCCTCGCGGATAGCTTTTTCAACCTCTTTTGGGTCAACCAAACCGTTTGACATTACGGGAACTATGGTAACCTCGAATCCCTCGTTCTTTAGGTGTTCCACCGTGTGTAAAACCGCGTGGTGTTCAAACTCGGAGGTTACGATATGTTTTTTCCCTTTCGATTTGCCGCGCATAGCCGCGCCTTTAATCGCCCAGTTGTCCGACTCGGTTCCACACGATGTGAAATAAATCTCACGCGGTTCGCAACCAAGCACATTTGCAAGCTTTTCTCTCGAAGTATCTATCGCTTGTTTGGAAAATGAAGCGAGTTGATAAACGCTGCTTGGGTTGCCGTAGTATTCTTTAAGATACGGGACCATTGATTCAAACACTTCGTTTGAAACTTTGGTTGTTGCGGCGTTATCAAGGTATATATTTTTTTTGTCCATAACTTTTGCCAACTTTCATTTTTATAAACATTTTATAACGATTTATTCGTTCGTTGTTTCTCTACAATTAATAGTATACCAAATTAGTAGACTTTTGCAATACTTATATTGATTATTTAACAAATTTTTTATAATATTCAACCGCTAATACGTCGCAACGTTCGTTGTATGGGTGTCCGGCGTGGCCTTTAATCCAAGTGAAAGTAACTTTGTGGAGTTTAAGAAGTGGCAAAAGTTTTTCCCAAAGATCTACGTTTGGGGTTGGTTTGCCCGCGGAATTTTTCCAACCCTTTTGTTTCCAACCATAAAGCCAACCTTTTGAAACGGCGTCCGAGACATACTTTGAATCGGTCACGACGGTTACGGAACATGGCTCTTTTAGAGCCAAGAGTCCTTCAATAACCGCCGAAAGTTCCATTCGGTTGTTTGTTGTCTGTTCGCTTCCGCCGACAATCTCTTTTTCTTTTTCGCCAAACA
>CAYJFO010000177.1:0-2835 GCA_964369645.1 uncultured Oscillospiraceae bacterium
TTTTTTTATGTTGTTTACAACATTGCCTATTGTTTCACCCAACGAAAGGCCAATGGTTTTCTTTCCTCTTAAAAGATTTGAAATGTAAATGGAAGCGGAATGTGCGGTCGCCTCCATCATATCTGTTGGATCATCGTCAAACCCCGAAATAATGACAGCATCATTAATTCCGAAATATTCTCTAACCTTTTGTTCAAGCGCAGGGCTTCTGTCAAGAACTCTTTGAACTTTTATCGAAACAATGCCAAGGTCTCGAGCACGCTTTAGCATTCGTGAAACTTTTGAACGTGAAAAAAATAACTTGTCTGCAATTTCCGGTTGCTGCATATCTAAATCATAATACATGTGTGCCACTTGTGACAAAACGGCAAGTTCGGCTCTGTTTGTTTCGTCTGAACTATAATTTCTGATGTCATTAATCATCAATATCTCCTATCTGCAAGCTTTTATTTATCCAATCCAAACTTATATATACGTTCGGTTTTATCAATATAAATTTTATAAAAATCAGAGATCTCAGCGTTTGGTTGATAGATGTTGGAACCACTGTCTTTGCGAACAGCTTTCAGCGCTTTGGCATGATCTGAAAACACACCCAATTCAACTGCCGCCGACACAAATGCTCCAATAGCGGTGGCTTGCGGGTCAGAAAATCGTTCCAACTTTTTATTCAACATGTTGCACAGTATATCATTAAATATATTGCTTTTGGTGAGTCCTCCGGCGATGTTGACTTTGGTTGCGCTGCGGCAACTTTCGGGAAGTGCATTTATGCTTTTTGCAATCTCACTTGTAATCCCTTCATAAAGTGCCCTTGCCATATCCGCTCTGGTGGTCGAAAGGGTATATCCCCAAAATGCAGCTTTGCTATTCGCGTTCCAGTCGCGAGTTCCACAACCTTGGAAGTGAGGGATGCAAAACAAACCGTTGGACCCTCTCACAGTTGCTTGGACAATGTCGTCAACCGCCTTAAAATTAGCGTTGCTCCAAAACTCCGGATAGAACTCTCTAACAAACCAATTGACTGCCGAAGCGCTAGAAATCACGTTGGATTCGATGGTGTATTTGCCTCGAATAGCAGAAACGTTGCATATCAATGAAGAGCTGTCAACTTCGGGTTTGTCCACAACCGAGATCACAAAAGAACCTGTTCCACAGTTAACTTCAATCGTGTCCGAACCAAGAACACCCAATCCCAACGCCCCACACTGTTGGTCTCCGCCGGCAGAAATAACGGGGATTCCCTCTTTGACACCCGTTTGTTTTGAAAAACTGTTCGTTGTCAAACCGGCTACTGTTCCTTGGTCGATAAGATCGCACGCAAGGTTTTTGTCCAACGTAAATATATCAAACAGTTCGTTGTCCCATTCAAGCGTTGATATATTCATAAGATGTGTTCGGCTTCCATATGAACGATCTGTGACGAACTTCCCAATCATTGAATGCATTATATAGTCCGGAACAATAACGGCTTTGTGCGCTTTGTTATACATTTCAGGAAGATTATTTTTCAACCACAACAGCCTTGTCGCTGTAAAAACTGTGTTAGGCTTTGCTCCACTTTTTAATTTAATTGCATCTGAATGCTCTGCAAATGAAGCACATATATCTTTGTTTCGCACATCTTGCCACATTATAAAGTTGCAAAGCGCTTCGCCTTGCTTGTCAACTAAACAAACAGCCGATCTGAATGATGTTAACGAAATTGCGTCAATTGAATATTGTGAGGAGATTGTTTTGCATATCGAATAAATGCCTGAAAGATAAGCTGTGGGGTCCTGCTCAATATACGAGCCGATGTAAATCAACGGAGTGTCCACCGATTCGCACACCAGCACCCCCCCATTTTGATCATAAAGAATTCCACGCATGCTTGTTGTTCCAACATCTAAAGACAATATATTCATAATAATAACCAACCTTTCATAAAAACAACAATTATTTAAGTATGATGTATTATATATATTAAAACCATTTTTAAAATAAATAACTATTATTTTTTAAATGGTTAATAATCTGTTCATAATTGCATCAACATATGAACATAATACCACAACATCCCTAAAACAGCAATGTTTTAGTTTTTTTGTGCACATAATTTCACTTAATAGGTTAAAACAACGATAATGTTTGTTGTTTTATCGTTATTTTGCATAAAGTGAATGAAATTTCAGAGTATTATGTGCTTATTGCTTGATATCACTTTACAAAGTGTGAAATATAAACTAAAATCTAATCATAACAAAACACGTGTTTGCACACAATTACCCAATGCGTTGAAAATATGTGACGATCCCGCATGGTTCGTTCACAATTTGATAATAAAACAATTTAGGAGAAAAAAATGAAAAAGGTATTAGCAATTTTACTTGCACTTACAATGATGTTTACATTCGTAGCATGTTCAAGTGCACCCGCAACAGATGACACCGGAGCCGCAACCGAAGGCGGAGAAACATTGGATGCAGAAGGCATCTTCAAAGCAACAGGAAAAAACCCGTATTCTGATGAAATCAAAATTGGTTGGATTCCAACAGACGCACCTGCGGCTAACTGCACAGCTTGGGGCGGTGGAATGGAAAAAGAACTTTCCTACTGGCCAAACGTTACATTCAATGAATTTGACGGAAAGCGCGATGCAGAACTTCAATCGTCCATCATGCGTGACTTGATTGCTCAAGAATACGATGCAATCATCCTTCAACCCTACAACTCTGCAACACTTGCAGTTGCTGTTGAAGAAGCAGAAGCAGCTGGCATCCCCGTTATCACAATCAACATCGATGCAGATGCTCCCCACGCAGCACTCGTAGCAATGACCGACTATGAAGCAGG
>CAYJFO010000178.1:0-2823 GCA_964369645.1 uncultured Oscillospiraceae bacterium
ACCTTCGGTGAATCTATTGAAAGACTTCTTGTCGAACTTCGTTTGTCCTTTTGCACCGATAGTGCAAAAACGGTATATTGCTTAACCTTAAATAAAAAACAAGATAAAACAAAAAGGGCTTTGACGAGATGTTGAAAATCGTCAAAGTCCTAAGATTTTTTATCAAGTTAAACTGTTTTTACGTAAAATGTTCTGGTTCGAGGTCCGTCAAATTCACAAAAATAAATCGATTGCCAAGTTCCGAGAATTGGTTTGTTTTTTTTAACAATAACCGTTACTGATGGCCCTACACAGCTAGCTTTAAGGTGTGCCGTAGAGTTGCCCTCGAAATGTCTGAAATTCTCGTTTTCGGGAAATGCTTTATCAAGCCCCAATAGAATATCCTTAACAACATCGGGGTCGGCGTTTTCGTTTATCGTAATTCCCGCCGTAGTATGTGGACAATATACAACACATATTCCGTCGTTTATTCCACTTTGTAAAATAGCTTCTTTAACTTTTACTGTGATATCATGTAACTGTTGGTTTTGTGTGCTTAAACTAAATTTATTTAACATGTTTTGTAAACCTCAACCGATTAATTTCAATTATCTACATGTCGTTTTTGATTAGCCTTATGTCGCTTCCGACAAACGGCAAAGTTGTGTAACAACCGACAAGCCTAGAGCTAATCTTTTCGCCGTATCTAACCGCAAACAAACTATCATCTAATATGTTTGTTGTAATAATTGTTGAAAGTTTTCTGTTTAGCCGCGTGTTTATGATTTCGTATAAAGTCCCAGTTATAAACGAGTTGTTGAATTCTGTGCCAAGGTCGTCTAAGATTAAAAGATCTGTAGAACAAAGTTGTCTTAACGTATCGGTGTTGTGTCCACGGTCAAAATACTCCTGTTCAATCTGTTTTAAAATTGTTGAAGCGCTACAGTATATACAATCGTAACCTTTTTCAATAATGCTGTTTGCAATGCTTAAAGCAAGATGGGTTTTGCCAAGACCGGCGTTACCAAGCATTAAAAGATTTTGAGAGTTTTTAGAAAAGAAGTTTTCCGCAAATGTTTTGCTTGTGTTTAAATTTGATTCCATCAAACTTCTCGGAGAGATTTCAATTTGGGGATCTATCTTTTCGGAATAATAAGAAAGCGAAAAATCTTTGAAACTGCAAAGTGAAAGAGAGGAGTTGTTTGATATTTTTTTTTGGTTGAAGCTTCCTACCAACTGTTTGTAACATGAGCAAGTTTTTTGATCAACCATACCTAAATCTTCACACAAGACACAATGGAAATGTGGCAATATTATGCGTTTGTCCAAGTCGGCATCGTCTATAAGTTGTTGTCGTTTTGAAACAAGTTTTTGTTTTTGGAGTTCAGTCGATTTTTTTTCGGACAAATTTCCAAGAACGCCTTGCTTAATAGAATTAATCCCAAGCAAAGAGATTTCACGGTTTAACTGTTCAAGCGACGGTATTTTTTCAAGCAAGAGCTGCTTATTTTTTTCGTTAATCTCGTAGTTTCGTAAACGACGACGGTTAAGCTCGTTTTCGGCATATTGTGTTGCGTTTTCAAAAATAGTCATATATGTAATCCATCACATTAAATTTGTTTTTTAACCGCTCGTTTTATCAAAGAATCTTTGTTTTTATCGACCTTTGGAACGGGGGCAGGGGCGTTGGAGGGTTGTTTGTTTCGTGTGTCGGCGACCGTTTTAACGCCTTTTTTATGCCAATCTTGGAGTATCGAATTTATATAGGCGACCGAATGTTTTTGTTCCTCATTACAATATTTTTGGGCTTCTTCTATTAAAGTTGAAGTAAAACCAAACTCCTCATACCATTTTGTTATTCGCTCTTTATCTTTGTATTTAAAACTATCGGGTTCAACGTCTAAAATTCTTGCAATCTTGATTTCGCGACGTTCTCGTTTTTCAAGAAGTTTTAGGTGTTTTTCTGCTTTTTCGGCACAGTTAATTCCTTCGTCCTTCCACGACCGACAGATCTTTTCGATATAATTAAACAAGCTTCGTTTTGCCCTTTTTTTGCTGTATGCTATTATCATAAGCAAGACATCCACGGGAAGTTCAAACGACATATACATTGTAAACAGTCGCGAAGTCTCGCTGTCCGAAATTGTTCTGCCAAGATATCTTTGAGCTTCTTGAAAAAGAAGCGAAATCTCAGGGTTGCGAAGCAAGGTTTTTTCTACTTCAAATATCGAATACTCTTTTTGGATATCCTCGGTTTTGTCTGGCACAACAGTTTGCGGTTTTGTGTTTTGCATTTGAGTGTTTGGGTTTTCACATACCAAAAACCCACAATCTGTCCAAAACTTGAGCGACTTTTCAACCTTTTCTATCGGGATGTTAAGATCGGTTGAAATTCTCATAGAATCACTATGTTTATTCAAAATCATAAAAAGGGCAACTTTAAGAGCCGCTGCGTCCGCTAAACGATAGCGTTCGACTAAACTAAGCGGTAAAAAAGAGGGATCTATTTCGTTTGATAATGAATACAATTAAATTTTCTCCTAAGAATAATCGGTTAGTTACATTCAAAACATGTGAAGTTAATAGTTAAGGTGTCGCTAAAGTTACTACTTTAATATTTGTTGAAAGACACAATGTTTTTATAATTTTCTTTTTTCACTGCAAGTGCGTTTTGCCCTACCTATAATCGGTATTATTAATTTTAAATAAAGCTAGAAGATAAGTCAACAAAATACAAGAAACAAAGTCAAAATTTTTTTGAAACAAAAGAATATATTGCAAAAAAACTGACAGGTATGAAATCCTGTCAAAGTTCTTTTTTATATTAGATGTAGCTTAAAATAC
>CAYJFO010000179.1:0-2822 GCA_964369645.1 uncultured Oscillospiraceae bacterium
AAGTTGATACTCCGTCCCCTTGCGCAACAACCGTTTTGTCGTCCCTATATTCTACCTTTGCAAACATAGCGGAAAAAACGTTGTCATACCAAAATTCTTCACCCGTTTCAAGATTTAAATTATAAAGCCCAATTAAGCCGCTTTGTGCCATTGGATTATTAACGGTGGCGACTAGGTTTTTCCCGTTGTTCATAACTCTTACATCAGAAAAAAATGCCGGCGGTAGTTCGTCAAATTTCTTAAGCTCAAAATAATCCTGTATAGTATCATTCGAGATGAAATATCCCGAATTTTGGTTTCCCTCGACAGGCTGCACAGATATGCCGTCTACGTTTGAAACAGCCCACCTAACGTTTGAAATGTCGGGCGTTCCGTCAAAAGAATATTTGTATTGTGTCAAATCTTTATCCAAAATATTTTGTTGCATAACCTGCATTGAGTTTTCCGCCGCAAAATCAGCAGGTAAAGAATGTATAACAAACTCAAAGCCACTATCAATTATGTAAAGGGAAAGAGAGGTTTCTTGTATAATTCTAAGCTGTATAGTGTCGTCACCTTTGTTATACTCCAAGCTATTTTCAATATATCGACCATCAAAAGCAATTGTATTTTTTTGTATTCCCGTTTGTTTATCATAAAATACGACAACCGTTTCGTATTGGTCGGGGGTTTGTTCACCACCAAAATAATTGTTGTGGACAAAAACAATATAATTAGATGTCTCGGCAACCTCAATGTTTCGCCAAGCGTCCGAATTTTCAAGTTTCGCAAGCGATAAAATTTGTTTTTCGGCGTTTGGTTGAACGACAGTTTCCGAAACATGGGCGTTTTGTTCGCTTGAGCCATCGGTTGCCATATCTCCGTCGGTTGAGGAAAAACAAGCCGTCAGCATAGCTAACGATAGCAAAGTTGCAATAATAAACAGCACTTTTTTCATTTGATATTACCTAACCTTTCTTTTTTTGTTTTTACTGTACAACAGCGTTTTTCATTATGAATATTTTTTACATCTTATCACATTCTTCAATATTTTGTCAATATTAACTAAAATAACTACACTTATTTGTGTAAATAAGTGTAGTTATTTTAGGTTCATGAATAGTTTTTCAGTTTCCCTCACAGTCTATCTTGGATTGACTGAGAGTGAAAGTGTGTCAAAAAAGGTGCACCCTCTAAAATGTTGCACAAAATCGCAATAGAGTTTGTAGGGGATGGCGTCCTCGACATCCCGTTTTTAGGGGATTTGTGGTGATTTATCGGGTCGTCGGGGACGCCGACCCCTACATTCCACCAATTATGTTTGTGCATTTTGACGAAACACAATTTTACAATAGAGGTTTTTCGACAGTCTGACTCTCAGTCAATCTTGGATTGACTGAGAGTGTGTTTTTTAAAGTTTTATCTCAATCGATTTTGCTATTTCAAAAAAAAGTTCGTCTATTCTTTCTTTTTGTTCTGTCAGATATAAAAAGCCGAAAAGTGCTTCAAGCCCTGTCGCCGCCCTGTAATCTTTCGGGCTGCAACTTCTTGGAAACCCCGATTTTGTGCTGTTTTTTCCGCGGCGAACAATGTTTGCTTCCTCTTCGCTCAACATCTCCGCTATCTTTAACAGTGCTTGGTGTTGGGCGTTTGCACACACCACCGACACGGTAAGTCTATGTAGATTGTTGGGTGTTGTATCTATGTTGTCTATAATGTGACGTCGAACCATAAGCTCGTACACCCCGTCCCCTATATAAGCCATCTGCAACGGATTTTTAAGTTTAACTTCTTTTTCTGTATAGCTTTTAATCATCTATCTACCTATTCCACATAATCAAATTGATATTCGCCAATTCTGACGCTGTCGCCCTCTACAATTCCAAGGGAATTCAGTTTGTCGTTTATACCGCTGTCGGTTATGGCGCGTTGGAAATATTGAAGCGATTCATAGTCGCTTATGTCGGTTGTTTTAAGAATTTTTTCAAGCCACGGCGCATCGATAACAAACTCGTCCTCTTCGCGCGAAATCTCGAATGCTCTGCCTATCTTGGGCAACGGCTTGACATAAGTCGGCTCGTATACCAAAACCGGCGGAAGCGTAGACAACAACTCATATGTCGATTTAACAAGCGTGTCAAGATTTTTCGTTGTCGCGGCACTAATCGAAAGATATTTCATGCCTTTGTCGGTAATATATTTTTCAAAAGCTTGAATGTTCTCTTCGCTCGCTATGTCGCTTTTGTTTCCGACAACTATCTGCGGAAGCGTTGCTAGTTGTTCGCTAAACGCAAACAGTTCTTTGTTGATAGTCTCAAAGTCTTCAATAGGGTCGCGTCCCTCGGTTCCCGAAACGTCCACAACGTGTACAATCATTCGGCAACGCTCGACATGTCGCAAGAATTCGTGTCCTAGCCCCACGCCGTCCGACGCGCCCTCGATAAGCCCCGGGATATCCGCGACCACAAAAGAATTTTCTTCATACAGTTTAACTACACCCAAAACAGGGCTGAGCGTCGTAAAGTGATAATTTGCTATCTTTGGTTTTGCGGCGCTAATCGCCGAAATTATAGTAGATTTGCCGACATTCGGAAATCCAACCAATCCAACGTCCGCAACAAGTTTAAGTTCCAAAAAAACTTCGATTTTTTCGCCTTGAATTCCAACTTTCGCAAACGTTGGAACCTGTCTTGTTGGGTTTGCAAAATGGCTGTTTCCAAAACCGCCTTTGCCGCCTTTTGCGATAATAACAGGCATATCGCCCGACATATCCGCAACAATTGAGCCTGTTTCAAAATCTCTTACTACCGTGCCACGCGGAACTTTAACGATAAGGTCTTCCG
>CAYJFO010000180.1:0-2764 GCA_964369645.1 uncultured Oscillospiraceae bacterium
AGGTTTTAGGCGAGTCTATCGTTGTTAAAAGTGACATAAAGTTGCTTGATGTTCACGGAAATGAAGTTTCAAAAGAGGGGCTTTTGTTGGATTTCTCGCAAGTAGATGTTTCGATACCGGTATTAAAAAGTGGCGTGTTGCCGCTTGAAATAGGATTTTTGAATATACCCGAAGGGTTTGATTTAACAACACTTGAATATACATTAACCCCGAACGAACTTGAAGTTGCAGCGGTCGAGTCGATAATTGACACGTTAACCCCGAGAACTGTTGGATATATCGACCTTGCAGCGTTTAATATAGGGGACGATTATGAATTTGAGATAGAACTGCCGACAGGATATGTAAACCTTAACAGCGTAGCTTCCGCTACCGTAACGTTTGCGCGTGATTCACTAGCTAGCCAACAGATACGTGTCGAGGATATACGTTTGGATAACGTTCCATCAAACTATGACGTAGAACTTAAAACCAACGAGATTAGAAACGTAACGTTAATTGGTGACGCCGATGTCGTCGAAAATCTACTTTCGGGGTCGATAGTTGCGGTTGCCGATCTTGCGCAGTATACGATTAAAACGGGCGAATTTAGTATACCGATTAGGTTTGAAATTCCGTCGTCCGATTCGGTGTTTGTCGCCGGAAGCTACAGCGTTCTTGTAACGGCACAGCCGAATTAAATAATATTTAATTTAATGAGGAATGAGAAATTAGGAATGAAGGAGCGCCTTGCGGCGCGATTTGTCGTTCCATTTACAAAGGGAAACGTTGCCTTTGAAATATATTAAAAAACAACAACGTAATAAAATTTTATTTAAAATATCGCCACACAAATGGCGCCAATTCGTCGGTCCGACGAACCAAAATTACGCATCACACATTACGAATTGAAAAAGGTTTTTATATATGATTATTGTTTCGGGAATAAGAATCCCGCTCGGCGAAACTAAACAACAAGCGATTGAGCTAGCCGCAAAAAAGCTTTCGCTTACTTCTAAACAGATACAAAAAGCCGTGGTACATCGCGTTTCTTATGATGCGCGTCACGGCTCGGTTTTTTTGGTGTGTTCCGTTGCGTTCTCGCTTTTTCGGGAAGAAAACGAAATAGCGCTTGCAGAAAAAAACAGCTTTGTACGTTTTAAACGTCAACAAGATTTCGCCCCAAAGATAGGCGAAACTTCTCTTGAAACACGACCCGTAATAGTTGGTTTTGGTCCTGCTGGGATGTTTTCGGCGTTGGTTCTTTCGAGATATGGTTTTAGACCGATTGTGATAGAACAAGGCGAGGCTGTCGAACAAAGGACGACGACGGTTGAGACGTTTTTTAAACAAGCGAAACTTAACGAAGTTTCAAATATACAGTTTGGTGAGGGCGGAGCCGGAACGTTTTCCGACGGTAAACTAACAACAAGGATAAACGATCCTCTTTGCGACACCGTGCTTAAAACGCTTTGTGAATTTGGCGCACCGGAAGAAATTTTGTGGCAAGCAAAACCACATATAGGAACCGATATTTTAAAAAACGTAGTAAAAAACATACGGAACGAGATTATCTCGCTTGGTGGCGAAGTTCGGTTTAACACAAAGCTTTGCGATCTTTTTATAGTTGACAACAAAGTCAAATCGGTTAAAACCCAAAACGACGAGATCAAAACCGACGTCGTTGTTGCGGCGGTCGGAAACGGCGGACGAAAAGCTTTTGGGCTTTTGGCGGACAAAGGATTGGTTTTGTCGGCAAAACCTTTTTCGGTTGGAATGAGAATAGAACATCTGCGCAAAAACGTTGAACAAAGTGTTTTCGGAAAGTTAGCTGGAAACCCATTTTTACCGGCGGCGGAATACGCGTTGTCGGCGCATGTTGGAACAAGGGCCGTTTATACCTTTTGTATGTGCCCGGGCGGCGAGGTTGTCGCGGCGTCAAGCGAACTTGGTGGCGTTTTGACTAATGGAATGAGTTTTCACGCGCGAGACGGAAAAAATTCAAACTCTGCGGTGTGTGTGTCGCTTTCAAAACAAGATTTCGGAGATAATCCATTTAAAGCTATCGAATATCAAAAAAACCTTGAACGAAAAGCGTTCGAGCTTTCAAATAAAAACGGTTCGGGATACTCCGCCGTTGGAATCGATGTCAAAAGCTTGTTTGACAACAAAACGGGGATTAACATTAAAAGCGTAACCCCGACGTTTCCTTTAGGAGTCACGGCGGTTAATTTACAAAATCTTTTTGGGGACGAGATAACAAAAACACTAGGCGACGGGATTAGAGCTTTTTCAAACAAACTTCGTTGTTTTTCGGACAGCGAAGCGGTCTTGACAGGACCCGAAACTCGAACATCTTCCCCCGTTAGAATTGAGCGCGGCGACGAGATGACCGCGACAGGGTTTAGCGGTATATACCCAATAGGCGAGGGCGCGGGATATGCCGGCGGCATTATGAGCTCCGCTATAGATGGCGTCAAAGCGGCGGAAAAGATAATCGAAAGATATAAACCAATGTACACATAGGGCACTACGCCCCCTGACAAAAACACATAAAAACGTTTAAAAATTCAAGCTAGACATCAATAGGTGTTTAATGCAAACAACCCAAAAAAACATTCTTAAGAAAGGAAAATAATATGTCGTTAAAGTTATGGACAATTAAAGAGATCGATAACCAAAAGGTTTTAAGCCTTGCTTCAAAACTTGCGGTTAAACGAATAGTCGCCATGGTTTTGGTTTCGCGCGGTTTTGACAGTAAATCGACGGCACAAGATTTCCTTTC
>CAYJFO010000181.1:0-2720 GCA_964369645.1 uncultured Oscillospiraceae bacterium
AGGTTGAAAGTTAGAAGACATTCAAAGATATTTGAGCTTATTAAAGAACATTCGATTTCAACCCAAGAGGAGCTGCAAAGTCTCCTTAAACAAAGCGGTTTTAATGTCACACAGGCAACAGTTTCAAGGGATATAAAGGAACTTCGTCTTGGAAAAACGCTTGATGCCGGAGGTAATTATTTCTATCGGGTTACAAGTTCCGAAAGCTCAAGCAACAACGAAAAGTTTATCACAATCTTTAAAGAATCGGTTGTGTCGATTTCGGTTTGTGGGAATCTTTTGGTTGTGAAATGCATGATTGGCATGGGTAACGCCGCTTGTGCCGCGCTTGACTCGATGGGATATGATGAAGTTGTTGGAACGATAGCCGGAGACGACACTATATTTGTTGCGGTCAAAAACGAAACTATCGGCGAACAACTGCTTAACAAGCTTAATTTAGAGATGCTTGGCAAATAAATCAAATGCTGTTAAAGTCTTGCTTTTAGCTTTGTGGACAATGATAATAAGGAAAGTATGGTTGTGAAAACATGTTAAAACAACTGAACATAGAGAATGTAGCCGTAATCGAAAAAGCAACGGTAGATTTTTCGGACGGGCTTAACATCCTTACGGGTGAAACGGGTGCTGGAAAATCTATCTTAATCGATTCGATAAACGCTATTTTGGGGAACAGGACATCTAAAGAAATTGTTAGAAACGGGGCGGAAAGAGCGACCATTTGGGCATCTTTTTTAAACTATAACGCTTCAATCAATAATGTTTTAGAACAAGCGTCTTATCCTATTGAAGACGAACTTTTTATTTATCGCGAGATAACGTCGGACGGTAAAAGCATCTGTCGCGTAAATAATCGTCCCGCAACGGCGGCTTTTGTTCGCGAGGTTTGCTCTGCGCTTATTAACATCCACGGACAACATGACAACCAGATACTTTTAAACTCCGAAAAACACATAGAGGTTTTTGACAACTTTGCCGAACTGGTCGAACTTAAAAGAAACTATCAAGACGATTTTAAACGATTGGTTTTAATAAAAAAAGAGATAGAACAGCTTTCACTGGATGACCAACAAAAAACAAACAAAAAAGAGCTTTTAAGTTATCAAATTGACGAGATAGAAAAAGCTTGTCTTGAACTTAACGAAGAACAGATATTGACCGAAAAGAGAAACGTAATAAGAAATTCCGAAAATCTAATCTCTTCAATTTCGGCGGCACATGGCGCGCTTTCAAATTCGGACGAAATCTCAAGCGCGTGTGACTTGTTGTATACCGCGGTTAATTCCCTTGAAGCCGTTTCGGGAGTTTCGGACGAGCTTCTCGCAACATACAACAGATTGAACGAGGCTTATTATTCAGTTCGGGATATTTCAGATGAACTTTCGGACATGATAGATAGGTTTGAGTTTAATCCGCTTGAACTTGAAGAAACGGAACAAAGGCTTGACGTTATATATAACCTTAAAAGAAAATATGGCGATTCGATTCAAGCGATACTTGAAAACCTTGACCAACAAAAAAAGGAACTGGGCGATATAGATCAAAGCGACGAGCGACTTGAAACGCTTAAAGTTGAGTACAAATCTTTGCTTTCTGTCGTAACCGAAAAGGGCGGGGAACTTAGCGAGCAAAGAAAGCAAAAGAGCATTTTGTTTTGCGAGAAAATAATATCAGAACTACAGTTTCTTAACATGCCGGGGGTTGTTTTTACCGTTTCAATAAATCAATCTAAACTTACGATAAACGGAATTGATGAAGTTGAATTTTTAATTTCTACCAATCCGGGAGAACCGCCAAAACCGCTTTCAAAGATAGCGTCGGGCGGCGAGCTTTCAAGAATTATGCTTGCGATTAAAAATGCGTTAGCGGACAAAGATGAGATAGACAGCCTTATATTTGATGAAATAGACACAGGTATTAGCGGAGTTTCGGCAAACAGGGTTGGGCGAAAACTTCTTGAAGTTTCCGCTTCTCGCCAGACTATCTGTGTAACACATTCCGCCGGCGTTGCATCTTATGCTAATAGACACATGAAGATTGAGAAAAACGTGAACGATGGCAAAACATATACCGATATATCTTTACTAGACGATCAACAACGCAAATATGAACTTGCAAGGATTATTTCGGGCGACAATATAACCGAAACCTCGCTTAAAAACGCACAAGAGCTTATAGAAACCGCTGCTGCAAACAGCCTATAGAAACGGTTGCTGTAAACATCCTATAAAACCGCTGTTGTAAACAGATTATAAACTTGAAATCGACTGAATAATAAACGCTTTTTAGGAGGTCATTATGGATTTAACCAATCTTTGGTTTGCTTTTGCTTTGACGTTGTTTGCGGGTCTTTCAACGGGAATAGGAAGCATTCTTTCGCTTTTTGCAAAAAAAACCAACACGAAGTTTTTATCAATTGCGCTTGGGTTTTCGGCGGGTATAATGATCTATGTCTCGTTTGTCGAGATTTTCCCAAAGGCACTCGAGTCGTTGACATCGGCGGTTGGAGAGGTTAGGGGAGCGTGGCTTACCGCTTCTGGGTTCTTTTTCGGTATGATAGTTATTGCATTGATAGATAAACTTATACCGACTATGGGAAATCCGCATTCAACTCACACGGTTGAGGAACTTGACGGGAACGACAGCCACCACAAAGAAAACCTTATGAGAATGGGCGTTTTAACCGCTGTTGCAATTGCTATACATAACTTTCCCGAAGG
>CAYJFO010000182.1:0-2714 GCA_964369645.1 uncultured Oscillospiraceae bacterium
TTTTTTATATTAGATGTAGCTTCAAAAGCTCCGCTTTAAGGCAGAGTTTATTTACATAGCTTAACCAAAGCTTGTTTTGATATACCGCCATCTAAAACCGATATTATCTTTGAATCGTTAATCCATACCGCACAAGGATACGTCGTAACGCCAAGTCTTTTTGCTAGCCCGTCTGATTTATACGTATCAATTGGGGTAACTTTGATGTTGCTGTTTTCGTTACCAAAATCCTCGAAAATCGGCAACAGTTCACGAGAGGCCGCGTCCGACGCGTTGTAAATATAAACCAACGAAGGTTTTCCGTGGTTTAAAAGCTGTTCTTCATAGATTTCGGATTCCGCTATATACTTTTCAGCGCTATATCCGGCGATCGCTCCGTCGCCAACTGCGGTTGCAACTTGTTTCAAGAACTTTGCCCTGACATCTCCTGCTGCGAAAACGCCTTGTACATTTGTTTCCATCTTTTCGTTTGTTAAAAGTTGTCCCGCACGGTCCATGTCAAGCATACCTTTAAAAATTTCGGTGTTCGGAACGTAACCGATAAATAAGAAACAGCTATCAACCTTTATCGGTATCTTTTCGTTTGTCTTAACATTTTTCAAAACAACCGAATCGAGATGTTCGTTGCCTTCAAAACTGTCCACAACGGTGTTCCAAACAAACTCCATCTTTGGATTTGCCAAAGCTTGAGCTTTTGCAATTTCGTTACAGTCCATCTTGCCCGTGTCGTGCATAACCGAAACTATAACCTTTGTTGCGAACTTAGTTAAGAACATGCCTTCTTCGATTGCGGCGTCTCCGCTTCCGATAACCATAACGGTTTTGTCGGAGTTTGCGGCAGCGTCACAAGTAGCGCAAAACGAAATTCCTTTATCATATAGATATTTGTCCTCGTTGTCGGCTCCCGTCAAACGCGGTTTTCCTCCGCTTGCAACGATTACAACCTTTGCTTCATATGTTGTTCTAAACGTTTCAACCTTTTTGATTTCTCCCGAAAGGTCGACAGATTTAACGTCGGTGAGCTTAAACTTAACCCCAAATCTCTTTGCTTGTTTTTGGAAATGATTCATTAATTCGATTCCGGAAGAACCCTCGGGAAATCCCGGATAGTTTTCAATCTCGGAGGTATAGGTCGCAAGCCCGCCAACAAGCGCTTTCTCGATCAAAAGTGTTTTAAGCTTCGCGCGTCCGCAATATATTCCTGCGGTCATACCACCGGCACCACCGCCAATTATCACTACATCATATTGCTCTATTTTCTTTTCCATGAGTCGTCCCTTTCTTTGTATGATACTTATATCAGGTAAACGCAAGATTAATATAAACTAAATTATAACAACCGTTTGTTTACCTGATATCTGTACATTTTTACATAAAAAACTTTGCAAGCAGTTTACTGCCAAAATAAGCGCCTATTAATAAAAATAGAGCAAAAACCCAACCGGACAACGAAAATGCCGATATCGCCGAGAAAAATGCTCCGATGTTACAGCCAAGCGCAAGCCTTGCGCCGTAACCCATAAGTAACCCGCCAGCAACAGCGGCAACAACCTGTTTAACAGATTTAATCTTTTTAAACTTAAACTGTGAAGCAAGCAGAGTTGAAAGAAGCGCGCCAAATATAATTCCAACGTTACGAATCGAACCGCCGTCCGCAAGAAAGCCGTTAGCAAGGGTGCTTTGTGCTTTTTCCGAAGCAAAGTATGCCCATGTACTTACGTCGCCACCAAACAACTCAAAAACCCAAGCTCCCCAGTTTGCAAACGTGCTTGTAACCCCCCAAGCGCTCCCAAGCGATGCTATGTGTGCAACTTGAAAAACCGCAAGTAAAACTGCGCCCGCAACATATGTCAACGGTTCTGACAATATCTTTTTATAGATTGGATTTTTTCCAAGATCAATAAAAAATTGTTTCAAAGAAAATCCCCCCTACTTTGTTTTCTCGATAATGATTTCCCATTCGCCGTCGTCTACTTCTTCGATTTCTACGTTGTGTCCTTGTTTTCTAACCCATTCCGGAACATTTTTCATAGCACAGCTATGATCAATAGCAACTAAAAGAACGTCGCCAACCGCAATTTCCGCCAATTTTTTTTCCGTTTTCATAAGAGGTACCGGACAAGCCTCGCCTAAACAATCTAAAGTGAATTCTGCCATTTTTCTAATCTCCTCATAAATATATTTTTTTGTAATTTTTAATTTTTTATACTAAATCTCAACTCTTGAAAGGAGAGCTTAGTATTATTCTTCACTACCCATTTTTTTCTTTTGCCATTTAACCGCCGCAATATATAGAAGAACTATAATTGCAAATTGAACTACTAAAGCGCCAAACCAACCGAACACATCGGGCAAAAACACCTTAGGCGCATTTTCGTTTAATGTGCTCCAAAACGCTCCAACGTCGTGGGCTCCCCACAAAGTTCCTGCTACGAAAAAGATAAGCGACAACATCTGCATCGTAAAGCCTTCTCCGACACGCATAACCGTTCCCGAAGCGCAACCGCCCGCTATAACCATTCCAATTCCGAACATGACCGCCCCAAGCAAAAGCGGAATACCAATCGGCGCAACGCTTAACATGTTCATGCTTTGGTCTCCCGTAAGCTCTGCCCCAAGTTTTAGCGCAAAAAATCCTACGCTTCCGAGAGACAACGCCACCAACACCGCACGGGTAACCGATGTGCTCCCTGTTATCCAAGGATCTCGAAATG
>CAYJFO010000183.1:0-2675 GCA_964369645.1 uncultured Oscillospiraceae bacterium
TTTTTTGCGATGCGTCACCGTATTTCAAGCTTAACATAAACGCGCCGATAAACCGCGCCGAGCGATCGGTTGCTTTTGGCGCAGTCGCTTCAAGCGTTACCGACGGCAAAAGTTTTGCATGAAACCCAAGCGCATCAAGACGCCAAACAAGGTCGGTTGCGGCGGCAGCTTTCATCCTAAAATCAAAACCACCCGCCCCCAAAAAAGTCGTCGCGTTGATAGCGAGGCGGTCGTTTTCGGCGTATTCGGTATTAAGCGAGACGGGGTCGACATATCCGCCATCTTTAAACGGAGCCGTTTCAACCACAAAAATGGGGTTTTCGCTTTCTAGCGAGCGTTGTTTTAATATCTGTTCATGCTCCGCCGAAAGTTTTTTTCCGCTTGAAAAAACAAGTATGTCGCTTGGAGAAAGTTTAGTTTTAGAAAGTTTATTAAAATCAAGATATATAATTTCCATGAAATGTACAGTCCTTTTAGGTTATAGTTTATTATAACCTTTTATTGTTAAAGTAACAACAACGAGATGAGAAAAACACAAAACATAAGTTTTGTGTTGCATTTTTTTTAAGTTAATATTTTATTTTTATCTTTAGATATCTATCAATTTTAAAGTTGTGTTATAATAAAAAAACAGAAAAATAAGGATGTTAATTATACATGAAACAAACTACCGCTTGCTTTACCGGGCATCGTCCGCAAAATTTAAGCTTTGGATTTGACGAGGCACACGCCGATTGTGTGCGTTTAAAAACCGAGATTAAATTAGCCATTGAAACAGCAATTCAAAACGGATACGATACGTTTATTTCGGGAATGGCTTTAGGGGTTGACATATGGTGTGCCGAAGAAGTTTTGCGCCAAAAACAAGGGGGCAAAGCGATTGAACTTGTTGCCGTCGTTCCACACAAAGGACAAGAAAAAGGTTGGTCGTTTGATTACAAAAACCGACACCGTAAAATCCTTGAACAATGCAAAAAGGTTGAGGTGTTGAACCCGTACTATGTCCCGGGGTGTCTGGGGCAACGCAACAGATACCTTGTAGACAATTCGTCGCTTTTGATTGCGGTGCTCGGCAAAAGTTCAGGCGGCGCAAAAAATACGGTTGACTATGCGTTGTCGCGGAAAATAGATGTGGTTTTGATAACCCCTTGATATATAATTTCGTTTTGTGCTTTAATATCAAGAGAAAAATAACTCGGAAAATATAGGGACACTGTCGCACGCGAGGTTAGCGACAGTGTCCCTATTAACTGTTTTTGTTTTTTAATTACACCGCGATGAGCGTGTAACTTAGATACCCAATATACGCCGTAATCGACAGCACGCCTTGCCATCTTTGAAGCTTGCCCGTGAAGAATGTCGCAAAGATCGTTAGAACTATAAGCCCTAAACAGATTGGAACGTCAAACGAAGCCATAGCTGGCGAGATGGGAAGAGCAGAGCCCGAAACAAATGAACATAGCGGAACGATAAGCGCAAGGTCGATAACGTTTGCGCCGATTATATTTCCTATAGAAAGCGCCGATTCTTTTTTCATTATCGCGGTTATCGCGGTTACAAGCTCGGGCAACGAGGTTCCAATAGCAACGAATGTTACCGCTATAACTCTTTCGGGAACGCCGAAAAACGATGCTATCGCGCTTCCGTTGTCAACCAAAAGCTGTGCGCCGATTGCAACGCCGACAGCGCCAAGCGTTAGGTTAAGAACGTTAAACGTTGTTTCTTTTTTGGACGGTTTAATTCTTTCTTTTCCCGAAGCTTCTTGTAGTTCGATAGCCCTTTTGCCGCTTCTTACGTTGTCAAACATAAACACCGCAAAGATAGCTACAAGAATTATGTTTGGAACAATTCCATATTCGCCGGCACTTGCAAACAAAACAAGCACAGCCGCCGCCATTATCATCAAAAGCGCTTTAAGCGTGAAATCTTTTTTGTTTATAACAGATGGAACAAGCACTATAGAAAGCCCCAGTATAAACGCAATGTTAACCGTAACCGAACCGATGGCGTTTCCGATTGCCATGTCGACTTTCCCTTGAGCCGCCGAGATGAGAGACACCGTTATTTCGGGAAGCGTTGTGCCGACGCTAACTATCGTTGCGCCTATGATGAATTTCGGAACCCCCAAAACGGTTGCGACCCACGAAGCGGAATCGACAAACCTGTCGGCACATTTTATAATTAAAAATCCTCCGACCAAAAACAACAATATGTTGAAAATTATGCTATCCATTTTTTGTACCTCTTGTAAAATAAAATAAAAAAAGACCCTAACACAAAATAACTGTGTTAAAAGTCTCGTTCTTTCATAACTTGTGAAAGCGCATGACCATCGCTTTTTGCGAGGGATGTTGACCATGCATTTAATACTACTCCCGATTAACACATTAATTCTATCGTTATATATATTGTTTGTCAATAGGTTTTGAAAAATGTTTGCTAATTTAGACGCATTTTGTTTTATTTTGTTGCATTTTGTCCGATTTATGGTATCATTAGTACTGTAAAAAAATTAGATTAGTATCGGAGGAAAGCAAAAAACATGGCAACTACAAAAAAACCAAAAAAAGAACGCAAGATTGTTTCGGCGGACACGGGTGAAACGGTAGAACCGTCTAAGCAAAAAGTTAACCCGAAAATTGAGAAAAGCGAACAATCTAAATCTAAAGCAACTA
>CAYJFO010000184.1:0-2641 GCA_964369645.1 uncultured Oscillospiraceae bacterium
AACATCATCCATCGACTTTTTTCAATCTATTATATTGTGCGTGCTTTGATATAATTAAAGCGCGCACAACTTGTTTGTTGGTGGGCTTTAATTTAAAATCACAAAAATGCTAATAAATTTTGAACATTTCAAAAAAACTGTTGACAAATCAAAAAAAAGGTGCATAATATAGTTAGCACTCGAAATAAGAGAGTGCTAACAAATCGAAAAGGGACGGCAAAATGGATATAAGCAACCGCAAAAAGTTGATACTATCCGCAATAGTAACATTGCACGAGGATAAGGGCGACCCAATAGGCTCTGCGATACTTGCAAATTTTTTGAGCAATCTATCGGTTTCTTCTGCTACCCTTCGCAACGAGATGGCAGAACTTACGGCGCTTGGGTATCTTATGCAGCCGCACACATCTGCCGGGCGTGTTCCAACTATGCTGGGGTTTCGGTATTATATTGACAACTTGATAAACTCCTATCCTTTGGAGCGAGGCGAAGCGTTAGAGATACGAAAAACTGTTCTCGCTTTTGACAACGACCCGGACAAGGCCGCTGAAAGTTGCGCAAAGACTATGGCGAAGTATTTCAAGCTTGCGGTAGCTTCAACAACGCCGACGCGAACGGTGTCTAGCGTTGTCCATTATAAGCTTATTTCGGTTGGACGGTTTAACATAGCGATTTTGGCGGTGACCGATTCCGGTTCGGTCAAGACGCGTGTAACAAGGCTTGAAAACGAGCCGACAGTAAGCGAGCTCTCTCACGCAGAAAACGCCTTAAATAAACATCTTGCGTTTGTTTCGTTTCAAGATATAACAAGCGAAAAACTTGAAGCCGTGTTTTTAGATTGCAACACAAACCGAAGTTTAATGCGCGACATACTAAGCGGCGCAGTTATCCTTGCGGAGTCGATAACCGAAAAAACGCTATATTATGACGGGCTTCATTATCTAACAAGATTTCGCGAACTGGATTGTGAGATGAAAGAATTGCTTGAACTTTTTTCCAACTCAACCCTTCTTTTAAAAAGAATGGAGCGAGGACCCGATATCTCGGTTTTGGTCGGGGAGGAACTCTCGGCGTATTCGCTTAACAACATAAGTTTGGTTTCGTCAGGGTATACGGGGCGTTCGGGCTTTCGCGGTTCTCTCGGAATAGCCGGTCCCGTTAGAATGAACTACGCTTATATAATCCCGCGGCTTAAAACGTTTTGCGATTCAATGAGCGAACTGCTAATAAACAGATAGATTTTGTATTTATATCATGGAGGTAGAAATGGCAACAAACAAAGAAAGCGAACGCGAACAGGAGATCTTTGACAAGATTTCCGAAATCGAACAAGAACTCGAAAAAACTTCGGACGACGCGACAGAACAAACCGCAACAGAGGAAGAGGACGAACTCATAAGCGAAATTCTAAACGAAATTCGCGAAGAAGAACAAAGCGCAAACGACGAAAACGACCAACTTGCAAAGGATTTTGCCGAACTTAACGACAAGATGCTAAGAACTGCGGCAGAGTTCGATAACTATCGTAAACGCACAGACAAAGAAAAAAAATCATCGATATCGTTCGGAATGGGTGTTGCAATTGAAAAGATGCTTCCGGCAATTGATGCGCTTGAGATGGCGTGTAACGCCGAAACAACCGACGAAACATATAAAAAAGGTGTCGAGATGACGCTCTCTCTTTTCAAAACCGCTTTTTCCGGTCTTGGCATAACAGAGATTGAATCGCTCGGAAAAGAGTTCGACCCAAACCTACACGCCGCCGTTTCGAGGATAGAAACCGAAGAATACGAAAGCGGAACCGTTGCAAACGTCCTTCAAAAGGGATATTTGCTAGACGAAAAGGTTATACGACATGCAATGGTAGTGGTAGCGGAATAAAACTCTATTTTAAAACCTTGTTTAGCTAAATATCACAAACACAATGGGTGGAATGTAGTATCATATGTCGTTTAAAAGTTTACACAAATAGTTTTCATTTGCCCTCTCGGTCAATCCGAGATTGACAGGCTCTCCATTATGGCGATACTCTCCATTTTAGGGAGAGACTGCACGAAGTGACTGAGACGGTGTTTATAAAAAATACCACTAAAAATTTGTTATTAAAAAATTAAGGAGATATATCAACAATGGGAAAAATTATTGGAATCGACCTCGGAACAACTAACAGCTGTGTTTCGGTTATGGAAGGCGGCGAACCCGTCGTTATAACCAACTCAGAAGGCGCAAGAACAACCCCGTCGGTTGTTGCGTTCTCTAAAACTGGGGAAAGAATGGTTGGACAAGTTGCAAAACGCCAATCTATCACAAACCCAGACAAAACAATCAGCTCGATAAAAAGAGACATGGGAAGCGACAAAAAGGTAGACATCGACGGAAAAAACTATACGCCGCAAGAGATTTCGGCTATGGTTCTTGGAAAGCTTAAAGCGGACGCGGAAGCGTATCTCGGCGAAAAGGTAACCGAAGCGGTTATAACCGTTCCGGCATACTTCAACGACGCACAACGTCAAGCAACAAAAGACGCCGGAACAATCGCTGGTCTCGACGTTAAACGTATCATCAACGAACCGACAGCGGCAGCTCTTGCGTACGGAATCGACAAAGACAACGACCAAAAAATCATGGTATACGACCTTGG
>CAYJFO010000185.1:0-2628 GCA_964369645.1 uncultured Oscillospiraceae bacterium
CGCGCGAATCGTCCATTCCGTTTGCATACCTCCAGATTAAAACGCCGTTTACCCCGAGAAGTTGTTTCAAAAGTTTCGGAGAGGTGGCGGCAAGCTCGCCTATCGTATGAATTCCCCAACCTTTAAGTTTTTTGGTTGTTGCGGGGCCAACATAAAGAAGCTCGTTCACATCAAGCGGAAAAACCTTTTGCTTGTAATCCTGTTTCGATATCTCAGTTATCGCGTCCGGCTTTTTAATGTCACTTCCGAGTTTCGCAAATACCTTGTTAAACGAAACGCCGATACTAACCGAAAGACCAACCTCGTTTTTTATCTCGTCTTTTATTCTTGTAGAGATCTCAAGTCCGCTCCCAAAAAGACCGGAACACCCCGAAACGTCTATCCAACATTCGTCCATTCCGAACGATTCGACAAGGTCGCTATACCGCATATAGATCTCTTTAACCTGTTTAGAATGTTTTATATACTCGTCAAAATGTGGCGAAACCTCGATTAAATCCCGACAAAGATTGCGCGCCTCGAAGTTCGGCATACCGGTTTTTATACCGCATCGTTTCGCCTCATCTGACTTTGCCAAAACAATTCCTTTTCGCTCGCTCTTGTTTCCGCACACAACAACCGGCTTTCCCTTTAATTCGGGGTTGTTTTTAATCTCTACCGAAGCGTAAAAAGAATTTAAGTCGCTGTGTAAAATAACCCTGTTTTGTGTCGACATACCCCGTCCCTTTCGTCTAAGCTACAAAGTAGCCAAAGGCTACAATGCAGCTAAAGCTACCCAGGTAGCTTCTTGAGAATATTTGTTCTAAAATCAGTATACCACAAAAAGAACAAGTGTTCAACACTTTTGACAGTCTACGTTCACCATTTGTGCGTGGTTCGGGAATTGATGACGGAACTGTCAAGCCGTTCCCTACGGTTAGCCTTTTGGGACAATATCAGATGACGAGGACGCCGTCCCCTACAAATGCTCCGACAAAGAATACAGCAACCAACGAGGACGGGAGGATATTATTCTCCCCTACGTCCACCATTTGTCGCGTGGTTCGAGAATTGACGACGGAACGGTCAAGACCGTTCCCTACGGTTAGCTTTTGGGACAATATCAGACGACGAAGACGGGACGTCGAGGACGCCGTCCCCTACAATATCGATTTTGGCAAGGCGAAAATATCATATGATTTTATTCAAATCTCGCCACGAAGTGGCGCACCGACACTCCTAACTCCTAACTAACTTAAAATTCAAAACTCCTCCTTTAAAATTGCGGCGTAAGCCGTACCGACACTGTTAACTATTAATTTTTCATTTAAAAAAACCTATCGACAAAAGCTTAGTCAATAGGTTTTAGTTTTTTTAAAAATTGTGTTCTAGCTTCGTATGTATCCGTTAAAAACATGTTTTGTTTCTTGGACCATAACAAACGCTTTTTTGTCAAGCGAATGCACAAGAGCTTTAAGTTCTTTTAACGACTTTGACGGGATTTCGGCAAACAAGAGATATTTTTCTTCTCCGAAATCGGAACCGTTAACGTTGACAACGGTAACCGCAAAACCGGCTTTTCGTATCTCGGAAACAACCTTGTCGTCGCGACGGCTTGTAACTATCTGGAGCGTTACCTCGCTTTTGATAAATCGGCTTGAAAGTTTTCCGCCTATAAAAGTTCCAGAGGCAAACCCTGTTGCATATGCAACTGCGACGATTAGGCCGCCTTCATCCGAGTTAAAGTTAAGCGCTTGGCGAACTATCAAAAACCAAAGAATCGATTCAAAAAAGCTTATTGCCGCGGCGTAGCTCGTCTTGCCTTTGACGGTTAAAACCATTCGTACCGTTCCAAGGCTCACGTCTAAAATTCGACATAGAATAATCTGGACACACAAAAAAATTACTTCGGGTGATAACATCTTGAAAAACTCCGATTTGTATATTAAGTGGCTGGTTATACTTATTGGAAACAAAAAACCGACCGCTAATTAAAATCTTTTTAAGAATTAATAGGTTTTAGTAACATATATTTTTGTTTGAAAATTGTTAAAAAAACTATATTAATTAAAATTAAGATTTTAATTTGCGGTCAGTATAACACATAAAAATATAATATTCAAGCGTTTTTGTATAATTTTACTTTTGTGTTATAAAGTGTTAACAACATAAGTTAGCCACATTTAGAAAAACCACAGTTTCGGCAGGTTACACAGCCACCCTCATGTTCTAAAAGGCTTGTGCATTCGGGGCATTTAACCTCGCCGTCGCCTTTTTCAAGAGGGGCCGGTTCGGCTTTTGGTTTTGGTTTTGGCGGCGAGACAAGTGCTTTGTTTTGCTCTACGTTTTCGGTTTCGCCGTTTTGGAAGTTAGCAACTTTTTTAATAGCTTTCGCTATCGCGTCGGGGCAAGAGGTACAGCCAAGGCCTTGAACGCGGATTGTGGACGGGCAACGTATACCTTTTAGTTGGCTATATATCTTGTCCACCGAAATTCCGCTTCTTAAAGACACCGACACAAGTCGCGCGGTAGCTTCCGATTGCGAAGGACAACCTCCCGCTTTTCCTGTGCTTGTAAATACTTCGCAAATACCTTGTTCGTCGTAGTTGACCGTTATATAAAGGTTTCCGCAACCGGTTTGTACGCGTT
>CAYJFO010000186.1:0-2542 GCA_964369645.1 uncultured Oscillospiraceae bacterium
CACATTTACAGCGTTTTGTGTTGATTTTTTTTAATTATTATAAATTTGAAACAAAATAGCAATAGAGTTTGTAAGGAGATGGCAATACCGTTGCCGAAACATCATAAAATCACACTTTTTACACTAATTTGTGACGATCGAGTCAAGACTCGACCCTACTGCTCACAGGATTTACGTGCAATATTTTTCAAAGTGTACCTTTTTTGGCACCATAAACCACGAGGCATCAAAGAAATTTGATGCCTCGTGGTTGTTTTTATTATTTTAGAAAATAGAGCTTTATGCACAAATTCAATTATGCAAATTATGTATTAATAATTTTATTAATTAAAAGTGAAATTCGTTATCCCATATCCGTTGCTGAAAACGACGTGCAAAAGATGCTCTTCGTTCGGTGCAAGGTTCAGCGCATAGTACAAATAGTCCCGATTGAGGAATACATACGCAATTCCGTTATGTACATCGACGCTATAAGCCGCTTCGGGAACTGCATACCCATGTATCCAAACTCCCTCGAAGTTTGCAAAATATCCGCCGTGGAAAGCAAACACAAGACCATTGGGATAAGAAAGATCCCTGTCCATTGCAAACACAACGCCCTCGCGGTTTATTTCTTGTTGTTGCTGTTGTGTGTTTTTTTGATATGAATATGGGTTGGGGTTGGTTGAAAGCCTTTTTCCCGGTTCGGTGATAACACCAACGACCGAAGATGAGTCACCTTTAACATAGACAGTTTGCACACCGGCACTCACCACGAGATTTCCGGTGATTCCAGCTCCACCAATAGCTGTTGAAGTCACAGAAAGGTTTCCGCTACCATTAACCATTATGTCGCTTACTCCGGCTGAAATTCCATCGCCATCAGCAGCTGATATCGTCAAAGAACCGGATCCGTTAAAGATCAAGTCGCTGTCGGTTCCAATTCCCGAGGTGCTAGGTCCGGGATCTGCAATAGTGTTGTTCCCAACAATCTCGATGGTTAGCGGGCCGGTTACATTAATTCCTCTAGTGAGATTAGCTCCGTTTAATCTTAAGGTATCTGACGAGATCCACGTAACCCCATTAATTGTTGTCGGAACAGTTGGCCATGTATATATGTTTCCCTCTATTTCTATTGTTGTCGCCGCCAACGCTTGGTTTGGGAACACAAACACCGCCACGCAAAGCACCACCAAAAGCGGCATAGTTTTTAAAAGAGTTTTCATGATTTTTCCCCCTTTTTGTTTTTTTAATATTTTTTATCAAGTCTATTTAAGATTATATCACATAAAAAAACTCTTGTGTTAATTATCTCAAAAATGATGTAATTGTTTCGTTTTGGTGTATATTTAAAGCCGCAATATACAAATTGTATGTTGCGGCTAAATCAATTTTTAATATGTAAATTTTGTTATCCCATATCCGTTGCTGAAAACGGCATGCATAAGATGTTCTTCGCCCCTTGCAAGCCCCAAGACATAGAAAAGATAGTCCTCGTTAAGGTATATATAAAGCACTCCGTCAATTACCCTTGTGGTGTATGCCGATGTGGGAACTGCAAAGCCATGTATCCAAACCCCCTCGAAGTTTGCGAAATATCCGCCATCGAAAGTGAACGTAAGCGATGAAGGATTGGAAAGGCTGCTGTTCATTGGAAACACAACGTTCTCGCGGTCAACCGGTGCTTGTTGTTGTTGCTCAGTTGTTGGATATGAATACGGGTTGGGTTTGGTTGCAAGCATTTTCCCCACCTCGGTAATAGTTCCACTCACCGAACTTTCGGAGCCTTTAACATAAACGCTTTGCGCCCCGGCACCTACAAAGAGATTTCCGAAGAGGCCACTCGTTCCGTCTCCTGTTGAATCCAGAGAATTTCCGGTCACAGAAAGGCTTCCGCCGTTAACAATTACGTTTATGTCGGCGCCACCCATTCCCTCAATTCCGCTACCCACTCCAGAGGTTACTGTCAAAGAACCGGAGCCGGAAAAAATTAAATCGACTTGGGATATAATTCCCACATGGCCTTTATTAACACCCATAGAAACTTCCCTGCCATTAGCTATGATTTTGTTGTCTCCCACAAGAACAATTTTTAGTTGTTCTGTGTTAGAATTACCAATTACCTCTATACTTTTAGTGCTGTCATTAAGCTGTATTAACGCATTCTCCAAGGTTAAGGTGTCTTCCCCCGCCGCATACGAAAGAGTTCCTGATGTAAGGCGTCCTTGGTCTATGGTTATTCCAGAAATCTGAACATCCAAAGCCGACGCTTGGTTTGGGAACACAAACACCGCTACACAAAGCACCACCAAAAGTGGCATAGTTCTTAAAAGAGTTTTCATTATTTTTTCCCCTCTTTGGTTTTTTTATTTTTATTATTATATTTATTATAACTAAATAAAGCTCAAAATGCAAGAAATACTACGTTTTTGCACCACCGGTGCAAAATGACGAGTGAAGCGAGGCAAGGAGTATTTCCCAAAACTTCACCACAAGTGAAGTTTATTATAACATAAAAAAAACCGTTTGTGTTAATTTTCTCAAAATTGATGTAATTTTTTTT
>CAYJFO010000187.1:0-2530 GCA_964369645.1 uncultured Oscillospiraceae bacterium
AGATGTTCTCACTTTAACAGGACAAACTCATTTTTATTATAATCAATCAGTCCGTCTTTTTTCATTTTTGACAGTTCGTTTGATAGGGCGCTTCTGTCGGCGCACAAAAAATTGGCGAGTTGCTCCCTGTTCAAAGATGTGGTGAATTTATTTAAGCCACCGCTTTCATAATGAAAATATGCAAGGATTTTATCTCGCAAAGATTTTTTGGAAATAACATCTATTCTTCTGTTAAGATACAAACTTTTATGCGCTATTACCTTAAGCATATTAGCAATTAGCTGCTGATGAAAACTACAAGATGAGTTGCAAGTTGTTATAATTTTTCGATAATCAAAAAATAAAACACTGCTTTGTGTTGACGAAACAATCGTCACAGGGCTTCTAAAAATTTCAGCACAAGCAAAAACTTCGGCAAATATCTCGCCCTCGGAAACTTTGGCGATAATTATCTCGTTGCCGTCATAATCGGTGTTGATTATTGTAACTCCGCCGTGAAGCACCGCTCCAACAAACTTTATGTTGTCGCCTTCGTTTAAAATAATTTCATTTTTTTGATATTCTCTATCAAACGCACCAAGACAATTAAGCATAGAACAAAAGTCGTTGTCCGAAATATTATTGAAAAGTTTATTGCCTATAATTTTGTTGTAATCTTTTTGCATTAAGTGCTCCTTTTGTTGTCTAGACAACGGAAACGTTGTTTTGATTGTACTATAATAAGTATAAGCTAGTCAACAAAAACGTAAGGAGACTTAAAGTATGAGTAAGAAAATTATTAAAATTGATCAAGAAAAATGTGTAGGGTGTGGACTTTGTGCCAATGCTTGCAAACAAAGCGCTATTGAAATTGTAGACGGAAAAGCGAAAGTGACTCGCGAGGATTATTGTGATGGTATAGGCAACTGTCTTCCGGTTTGCCCTGTAAATGCCATTAGTTTTTCAAACAAAGATGTTGTACAAGACGGCGTTAAGCCTTTGCCTTGTGGCTGTCCCGGAAGCAACTCGAAAGAGTTAAAAGTAAAAGAACAAGAAACGACAACAGATTTTGAAAACAAGCTTGTTTCGGCGCTTAGACAATGGCCTGTTCAGATAAAACTTGTGCCGGAAAACGCGCCTTACTTTAACGATTCGCATCTATTGATTGCGGCAGATTGCACAGCTTATGCTTATGCAAATTTTCATAGCAAATTTATGAAAAACAAAATAACTTTAATCGGTTGTCCGAAACTTGACGAGGGCGATTATACCGAAAAACTTACAAAGATTATCGCAAGTAACAATATTAAAAGCGTGACGGTCGCACGCATGGAGGTTCCTTGTTGTGGCGGAATTGAAACCGCTACCGTGAATGCTCTTAAAGCAAGTGGAAAATTTATTCCGTGGCAGGTTTTGACTATATCGACAGATGGTTTAATCTTGGAAAATTAGATATATAATAAAAACAAATTGGAAATGAAAAAATGTCTTAAACATTAGCGGAAAACTATATTATTTCACCGATTGGTATACCAAAAGAAAATATTAAAAAGATTTTGGGATAGATATACTCCTGTGAGAATATATTGAGCAACAGTTGACGCATAAAATAAAAAGCCTGTTTCCGAGTATTTCGGAACAGGCTTAAGTTTTTTGCATTCATCATCAATCGGAATAATTTCCGCGACATTATCCCTACAAAGTAGGTGTATAAATATAGACGGATTATAAGTGAAGAGGTTTAAGCATTTAATAAGTTTACTTATAATCCGACAGATTAAAATATTCTATCTTGGCCGATTTGTTTTTATGAATCTTTTGGTTTATATCAAATGCATTCAGTCTGATATATTTTAACTGTTTGTTATTTAATTTGATAGTCGCTATTATTTCATACTTCCAATCATCTTTAATCGGTGGAATGTATTTTTTTGTTTTGCGCCATTCACAAGATGAATTAAAACAATTGTCCGGAACCCGACGGGCAAAGGTTTTATTATAAGCATATTTAACCGTTGTCCATCTTCCTTTATTGTAGTTTACAAGCCTCGGCAACACGAGAAATTTTGAGCCGGCAACGCCGTTACTACGTTGTTTTGCAATATCTGCCGAAGCCACTTGCCATGTTAAAAACTTCTTTTCATCTAACGTCATGTGTTTTTCATATTTAGGTTGTTCTCGTCTGTTAAAAAGCTCAACAACAAAATATTTGTAGTCTTTTTTGGCATCATTACGCTTATCATATTCTAATTCAACTACATCAACCCATTTACCGGTAGTATCAATTTTGTCTGCAATGTCACGGGCGATAAAAACTGCCCCTGATTCACCATTTTCGATATAGGCAATGTACTCTGAACTATATTTAATTTTCTTGTTTTTTTGCTTAACTTTCTTTTGTTGGTTAGTTTTTTTGTTGCTAATCGCTTCGGTTTTCTGAATCATATTAGACCCTCCTTTTAAATATAAAAACTTGAATTTTTAACATAAAAAAGAACAGAACTCCGCCGTATATAAATACAGCGGAGTTCTGAGAAAACCGAATACATTT
>CAYJFO010000188.1:0-2515 GCA_964369645.1 uncultured Oscillospiraceae bacterium
GAAAATATTTTCTCGGTTTTCTCTTTTTTTGTATTTTTTGTATTTTTAATTTAGACGTATTTATATGTTATACTCAAAACAAAGGTTGGTAATTTAATGATTAAAGCGATATTTTTTGACATAGACGGAACTCTTGTCAGCATGAAACAACGTCGAGCGTTGCCCTCAACCATAAATGCGCTTAACAAAGCGCGGGAAAACGGCGTTAAGATCTTTATAAACACGGGACGCAACATATACGAAGGCAAGGGAATGGCGGTTTTAAGCGACCTTCCAAAGTTTGACGGATATGTTGTTATGAACGGCCAACGCGCTTTTATGAGCGACGGAAAAGAACTTTTCGCAATTCCAATACCAAGAGAGGACATCGAAACTATCGTTAACGTCCGCAAAGAGTTTCCGTTTGAAGCGTCGTTTATGGAAAAAAACTATGTTTATTTAAGCGGTATCAACGATAAGGTTGAAAGATTTTTTAATTCGTTGCATAATATCGGCACAGACTGCGAAGATATAAGCAGGGTACTTGAAAACGAAATCTTCTCCGTCAATTATTTTTTAGAAAAACATGAAGAACATCTACTCGTTGATAAACTTAAATATTGTGAGCCGGTTCGTTGGCATCCCCTTGTTGCCGATCTTGTCGTAAAAGGCGGCGGCAAACACAAAGGTATCGAAAGAGTGCTTGAAATATTCTCGTTTACAAAGGACGAAGCTATGGCTATCGGCGACGGCGGAAACGACATAACGATGGTTCAATATGCCGGGGTCGGGGTTGCAATGGGTAATGCTAGCGACGAGCTTAAAAGTATAGCCGATTACATAACAACCGAATGTGAGGACGACGGAATTGAAAACGCCCTTAAACATTTTAACGTCATATAACGAAACAGCATATCTGTGGTATAAAAAAATTGATTTTAACATAAGGAGTTTTGACTGATGTCGAAAAAAAAGAGTTTCTTAAAAGGAGAAAAAGAACTTTTTTCTAGCAAGGTTCTGTCTAACATAATAACGGGCGCAACGATTGGCGGCATCTTTGTTGTTTTCCTTAACTTCGCAAAAGTACTCGAGGTTGCCCACCTTATATATGTCCTGTTCCGTCCGTTTCTTGCCGGCATGGGAATTGCGTACTTTTTAAACCTTTTGCTTGTTCCGGTCGAAAAAAAGATATTTTTCAAGTTAAAAAGCAAAGTTGTCAAAAGATATCTTTCGCTTTCGCTTTCGATATTGATTGCCACTATTATAATTATGGGATTAATCTTTTTAATCGTTCCGCAATTTGTCGAAAGTTTAACCCAACTTGTCGCAAACGCCCCACAATATCTTAACGAAGCATATGTAAACATAACCGCTTTGTTGGTAAGATACGGAATATCCGAAACGTTGGTGTTGGAATTTTTAGACCCGGAAGACACGATTAACTATATCGTCGGATATGTGCGAGATCTCATACCGTCGATGGTTAACTTCTCGATAGCGTTTGGTTCGGGGATTGCAAGTTCGCTAATCGCGTTAGTAACCGCCATTTATATCCTTGCGGACAAAGAACGGTTAATTAGAAATTTTTCGCTTGTCTTAAAAGCGTTCACTTCGGAAAAAGCATACAGTAAAACCGCCGAGATTATATCAAGAGCCCAAATAGCGTTCACCTCGTTTTTGTCCGGAAAAACGCTAGATTCTTTAATTATCGGGCTTATATGTCTTGTTTTTATGCTTATCTTTGACATGCCGTATGTCCCAATGATAACGATTATAATCGCTGTTACCAATATGATCCCAACAATCGGTCCGTTTATCGGGGGGCTTCCTTCGTCGATTATAATTCTTTTGGTCGATCCGATACAAGGCCTTTGGTTTGGGCTTTTTGTAATCCTTCTCCAACAGTTCGACGGAAATATTTTAGGGCCTAAAATCCTTGGAGAATCGATAGGAATATCCGCTATTTGGATACTGTTTTCCGTTGTGTTTTTCGGTTCGCTTTGGGGTGTTCTCGGGATGTTAATAGGCGTGCCGTTGTTCGCGGTTTGTTATGACCTATTTAAAGAGTTTATATTTAACAGACTTCGTCAAAAACATCTTGAAAGTAAAAAACAAGACGCCGACAACGAAGAGTTTGACGACGACTAAAGTTAAATCTTTATCTAAAATAATGCAAAAAACGAAACATCGAGAGGTTCTCGGTGTTTCGTTTTTTTAATAATAAAATTTAAAATCGGTCGTGGCTAATCTACCAAAGTTCGACCATCTCTTTGTACAACCACTTGTATTTTTCCGCCGCGCTGTCCCAACTGAAATCACAGCTCATCGCGTGTTTTACAAGCTTTTCAAAGTTTTGTTTGTCGTCAAAGACGGCTTTTGCCCTCAAGCATGCGTCCAACATATCATGGGCGTTGTAGCTTTTAAACGTAAATCCGTTTCCGTCTCCCAAACTGCAATCAACTATAGAATCTGAAAGGCCGCCCGTCTCGCGCACTATTGGTATCGTTCCGTAACGAACCGAAATCATCTGGGCAAG